>JAPLUZ010000041.1 GCA_026397375.1 Candidatus Aenigmatarchaeota archaeon
CGGTTTTCATACAGCCGTTTTCCTCGGTTCTCTTCATGTCCTCTTCCCAGCCGTAACCCTGATCAATGCACCATTTGGCTCCGCTTTCTGTTATGTCTACAAACTGATTTCTGTTTAGTTTAACAAAGCCGGACGAGCCTACACCAGCTGGAACGCGCTGAAACAAATTGTCTACAAGCTCTTTCAGATGCGGCTTCACCTGGTCGTAGGTAAGGTTTGTCTTGACAAGACGCATGCCGCAGTTAATATCAAAGCCTATGCCTCCTGGAGAAATAACGCCGTCCTTTGTATCGAAAGCCGCAACACCGCCTATGGGAAAGCCGTAACCGGAGTGACCATCAGGCATGCAATAAGCATAGTTAACAATACCAGGCAAAGTGGCAACATTGGTGATCTGATCGTAGACCTGCATGTCCATGTTTGCGACTATGTTCTCCGTCGCCACGATCTTGGCAGGCACTCTCATGCCTGGCTTATACGTCTGCGGTATTAACCACTCTACGTTACTCATTTTCTGCAAAAAGCTCGGTACCGGCATACTATTCGTCTCCTACATTAAGAGAAACCAAGGTTTCCCTTATAATCTAGACTTAATTCCTTCCTAAGGGACTTAAGCTATTGGTACAATTGCGAGAAGAAAAATACCAACTAACGTCAGTATTTACTTGCACGCACACCATTTACCATTGAAAAGACTCTTACTTCTTTTCATCCTGGCAGGCATGCATGAAACCTTTTTAGGAAAAAGGTTTAACAAAAAATACATGTAGAGAAGACATTTAAAGGATTAAATTTTTGATGGCAGGACATTACCTGGGTAATTACTTTGTAATTTTTAATTTCAAAACAAAGAATTTTTTCTGGCTTAAATATTTAGTTAAAAGATGTTTCTGAGTGGTAACATGATAAGCGACAGAGATATTGAAGTCCTCACTAATTATTCGAGTTCTGAGGGGCTCCTTAGCAAGCGTAGTCGGAGTTACGGGCCTAATGAAGACTATACTAATACAGTTGCCGGGATAACATATTTACAAAAGCTTGGGGAAGTTTTACCTATCATAGCAGAACAACTGAGAAAAAGAAAGGCAGAATTTGATGATAAAACGCCATTTGATGCGGTGGGCCTGTACCAGATAAGAAACCGCAGCATGCATCTAATGCTTCCAATGGAATTTAATCCAAAATTCACCTATGAAAGACTTCTTGGAGTGCTATATGATCACTGCATAACAATTCTGCCGCCAGATAAAATAAAAAAGAAGGATATAGGCGGCAAATTGAACATATTTGTAAACGACATGGAACCCGAAGCTTTGGAAGCCCTGAAGGTAAGGTTAGAAAAAACACCGAAAGAACTCGTAGAGCAGAGAATAACATTTTCTCTTGTAGAATATGATTTTGCAGGGGGCAGAAAACCCAAAGAAATTGCAAGAGACAAAAAACCTAAAGAAAATAAAGAAGGCAAAGGACTTGCAGAAAGCAAGGGAAGAAAAAGAGGAGAAAGAACACAGCCAGAAATAATAAAGGAATACATTACAGCACATGGCGGCATAACAGTAAAGACGGCTGCTCAAATTCTAAACACCACAGAAAACTCAGCTTATCAGTCTCTTCATCTCCTCAGAAAAAAAGATGAACTAGAAAAAGACGGCAAAGAGTACAAGTTTTCTAAAAAACCTGATCAAAAAGCTGCACCTGTCGATGTTGCTGCAGACGAAGTTTACAGGAGTGTAGAAACTGTTACGGTCGATGAAAAAATTATGGAATACGTAAGAACTTGCGGAAGAATATATAAGAAGAAGGCAGCCAAATTCATTGGATGCAACGAGGCTGTGGCTGAAAACCGACTGGAAAAGCTTGCAAAAGAAGGGAACCTGTTTCAGGATGATGGTGCATTCCTTTATACAAATGAAGAGGTTGAAAGCAGCGTATTGAAAGAAGCCGGTATGGTGGATCGAATAAGTATAGAAAAAGGAATGAAAGTAACAGGATTGTCACAACCGGTTACCGTGGCTATCCTCGACGTACTGGTAAGAAAGGAGAAGATGATAAAGGACGGGGGAACCTACAGGTTAAAGATCTAATCCTGAAGACACTATAGACGTTTTTACTTTTTTTACATTCGGAATGGATTTTTGTTGTTTTGTTAAATTTATTCGAAGGCGCTATCTTAAGGCAAGTTAGCTTAAATATTTAATTAACATAGCTTTCTGAGTGAATTCATGAGTACCGTATTCGATAAGTTATCTTTTAGCCAGTCTGTATATGAATTTGAAAGAAGAAGCGTTTCGCCAGAAGAGATTACTACAGTTCTGAACGCCCTCAATTCTGTACCTGCTGTAAGAGATCTGTTTCCAGACGCCGTAAACAGATTAGTAGAAACTGAAAAAAGTCTAAAAAATACAAAAAATCTAAAACAGATAACTCTGGAGATAAATGGAGAAATTGCAGACAAAGGCGCAGACATAATCTTGCCTGTGCGTTACAGAGAAAATAATGATTACCAAGGACATGTAAAGACCTTTGTTGATCACTGCAATAAAGTCTTGGGGCAGTATGGCAATGTCGAATTCTACGAAACTTGTGGATTTCTTGGTATGAAGACGGCTGATGGAGAAATCCAGTCTACATGCTCCATTATTTCTGATTTAAATGTGCTTCCAGGAGAACTTATAAAAAATCACATATTTCTCTCCTTAGATATCAGAGTTCTGCCGTCAGAAAGAATATCCGAAGAAAGCACTACACGTGCCCGCTATAAAAGAAGGGGCGATAAAGGAAGTGCTGCAAAGGCGCGCAGAGAAAGAGGACCAGATCATACAGCAAGCGAAACAACATACGAAATGCCACGCGGAAAAAAATCTATAAAAACAATTATGTATGCTTTTGACCACGATGGAAAAATAACAACAGAAGAAGCTGCAAAATTACTTGGAAACAATGCATCTGCATCCTCTGTAATGCTAAGTTACATCAAAAATCACTATGGTATATTTGATAGTCTTCCTGATAGAAAAGGTTACCAACTTACAAAAAAAGGTTATGAAGTAGCACCCAAATTACAATTAAAGGCCTAGTTCTTTCAGATCATCCTTTGTGACTACAGGCACTCCAATATGCATGACGGCTATTGCTCCAAAGTAATTTGCTATTCTTGCACATTCTTCTATGGGTATTTTTTTCAAAAGGCCAATAGCAAAGCCGGCAAGAAAAGCATCGCCGGCACCTGTCGGATCTATCTCTTCTCTCTTAAAAGCGGGCATTCCAATCTGCCGCCCGTCTTTCATGAAAATAACGCAGCCGTTTTCTCCTTTAGTCACTATTACGTTTGTCTTTTTCCGCATTGCATCGACGTCAATGAATTTCGCCTCGCTGGAACTCATCTTGATAAAATCAAAATGCCCGGCATAATCTTTGAACCACGTCTTCATGGGGTCTATATGATATATGGTTCCGTCTTCTTTTGCACGACGGCAGAAAGCCTGCATATCGCACAAGAGCACTTCAGAATTTTTCCTCATTTTTTCTATTGTCCCGGGCAGGATCTCATTGGCAACGCCGCAGGCTATCATTACTTTTGCACTGGTGCTTATGTCGTCGAGCGCAATTGGATCACATATAGAAAGAAACTTCATCTCTCTTTCCTGCTTTGTGTAATCTCCCAGCCACGCTGTTGTTGGCTTATCAGAAACGTCTACAGGATTGTGCAGGTTGCTTGTATAAAGAAAATCTTTTCCTATTTTTGAGACAACGTTAAAGTCCACATTGGCAGCCTTCAAGAAAGGTGTCATATGAGAAACCGGACCGCCCTGCCTCTGATATTTTTTACCGTCTGGCGTGACTATTGTGTCGTGATCGTAGTGGCCCACGAGAAGAATATCATGCGGGTTGCTCATAGAATCTCTTTGCTGCATAATAAGCCCTTTGTATTGCTGAAATATTTGTT
>JAPLUZ010000070.1 GCA_026397375.1 Candidatus Aenigmatarchaeota archaeon
TACGTGTCATGAATTCAGCTGACCTTTCAAAAGCGTGCGAATTATTCAAAGATGCCAACAAGTTCACCTCGAAAAATAACATCGCAAAGTGGACAAAGAGAGATCTCATGAAATTTCCGAAGTATCATATTGTTTACGAAAGAAATGGAAAGATCATTGGTGCCATATCCGGCACGCTTCACAAAAAAAATCTGGGTGTAATAGAAGATATATCTGTTGATGAAAAATTCCGAAAGCACGGCATCGGCGACAAATTAATTAAAACATTAATAGAAAAATTCATGGAAGATAAAGTGCCAACAATCAGATTGTGGGTGCACTGGACCGACGCAGCTGCAATTCCTTTCTATTATGCGCACGGCTTCAGGTTAAAGATGTTTCGCCATACCCACGGAATCAGGGATGTACCAGACAAGGAAGACGTGCTGTTTCTGGAGAAAAAGCTATAAATTAAGCTTTAAAACTTATTCGTTCAATGGAAATATGTTCTTCATGATTTTAAAATTTCCAACTAGTCGTGAAACTACATATAATAAACAGAGGACAAAAAATGTTCAAGATTTTGACAGTAAAAGACGAGATACGCGTTCCGCCAACGAAGTTTGATCTGGAACTTAGCGAGGCTGTAAAGGCTTCTCTGCAGGAACAGATAGAAGGAAAAATAAATCCTGATATAGGTGTTTTCCTTGCAGTCACGGAAGTTCTGACAGTTGGCGAGGGAAATATCATACCAGAAGACGGAGCAATTTATTATCCTGTTGAATACAAGATGCTGGCATACATGCCTGAAATAAACGAAATGGTTCTTGGAGAAGTCGTGGATATAACAGAATTCGGCGCATTCACCCGTGTCGGACCATTGGATGCACTCATTCACGTGAGCCAGATAATGGACGATAAAATAGCTTACGACGCAAAGAATGCGGTATTCACGGGAAAGAAGACCGGCTACAAATTAAAGGAAGGCGACATCGTAAGGGCGCGCATAGTTGGAGTATCCCTGGGAAAAGGCAGGAGCAAGATCTCGCTTACAATGAGACAACCGCTGCTCGGCGCAGTGGACTGGCTGGAGAGGGAAAAGAAGAGAAAGAAGAAGGAGAAGTAATATGAAAAAAGCATGTAAAAGCTGCAAAGCACTTGTGATAAAGGGCAGTGTGTGTCCGATCTGCAAAGGCACAGACCTGACGAGCAGCTTTCAGGGCATTGTCTACATCTTTGACGTTGAGTCGGAAATAGCAAAGAAGTTGGGGATAACTGCATCTGGCAAATACGCGATTAAAGTATAAACACGCAGAAAGCGCGGCCGGTTTTTTCTTAATAAATACTTTCTTTTATAGTTTGCAATCACTATTGTAATTGGTGCTGGTCATGAAGAAAATTGTATATGTTTCTGGCAATCCGCTTGTTCGTGAAGACAGCATACCGCTCCGCATCATGCCAAAACTGCAGGAAAAGTTCCCGAACATCGAATTCCGTGAGCTAGAACCGACAGACAACATGCCTGAAGAAGAGAGACTGAATATAATAGATACAATAATAGGCATCGACAACGTCACTGTTGTAAAGGATATAGACAAAATAGTTACCGGCAAAGTATATTCATTGCATGATTTTGACCTTGGGTTCAATTTGAAACTAATGAAAAAGATGGGCAAACTAAAAAGCGTAAGTATAATAGGGGTACCCCCACATATTGATGAAGAAAAAGCACTGCTGGGTGTCAAAAAGGCACTCAGAAACTTGTGATTTTCATGAGAATGCAAATAGCTCTGGTAATAATCATTCTGGCATTCCTTATGAGTGTTTATTTTTATCCAGTTCTGCCGAGCAGATTGGCAACGCACTGGAACATTGACGGTCAGGTTGACGGGTACATGTCCAAGGCTGCTGCCCTGTTCATCATGCCGCTGATATCTCTGATACTGCTGACATTATTTGTCATAATACCAGTCATAGATCCCTGGAGAAAGAACATCAAGATGTTTAAAAAATACTTTGAAAACTTCGTGCTCATAATTATTGGCTTTCTTTTCTACTTGCATTTGCTAACAATGACCTGGCATCTGGACTACAGGTTCAATATGATACAGTACATGGCGCCTGCCTTCGCAGTAATATTCTATTATGCAGGGCAACTGACCCAGCACGCAAAAAGAAACTGGTTTATCGGAATAAGGACGCCGTGGACCCTGACAAACAACAGGATATGGGACAAGGTCAACGAGAGGGGCGGCAAGCTGTTCAAGGCGTGCGGCATAATATGTCTGGTTGCAATATTTTTACCAAACGATGCCCTGTTCCTGATTCTCGTGCCCATACTGGCAACGACCGCGTACGTGTTTGTCTATTCCTATGTACTGTACAGCAGGAAGAAGTAGAATTATTTTTCAAGGCTGACAACATATACGTACTGCAATTCTTTGTTTGTGTTGTTTCGGACGTTATGAAGAACGCCTTCTGCTATGTAGTGAGTTTCGTGCTCCTTTAGCACAATTATTTTATTTTCCTTGATCAGCGTGGGTGTGCCGGAAAGAACAATCAGAACTTCCTCCCTGTTTTCAGTAACGTGCTCACCGACGGCTTCGCCAGGCTGCAATGTAACTAGTCCTGCTTTCATGTGATTGCTTGAAACAAGAGAATCAGACTTCATAGCCACTTCACTTTCAAAAAGTGAGAAGCACAACTCAGGCATGGATCGTAAGCTCGGATAAGTTTTTCCAGTTCGTACTCTATTTTTTCCTTTGGCTTGTCTAAATTATTTTCAACCAGTTTTGCAATATCCTTTTCTATGTTTATCTGATTTTGCGCTGTCGGAACAATAACGTTTGCTTTCTTTATTTTGCCAGAAGTACCGATAGTCAGCTTGTAATATAGGGTACCGCGGGGTGCTTCTATTACACCTATGCCTATGTCCTCTTCCTTTATCACAGGCTTTTGTATTTCTTCCTGTTTGAACTTTGTGTTCTCCAGAAGCTCGACAGAGTGGTCAATGCTGTGCAGAATTTCTATTGCCTGTGCCAGATTGTTATAAAAAATATTATTGCAGGGGAAAGCTTTGAGATAACGCTCTGCACTTTTCTTGGTTTCAGGATGCAAGGCGTCTTTGTTGAGATTCATCCTTGCCAGGGCGCCGACCATGAACTCCTCGCCTTCAAATTCGAATCCCGGTGCCTGCGAGTATGGAATAACTACGCGGATAAGGTGTTCGAGATAGTCCTGCTCTCTTATGCAGATACCGCGGCTGCTCCTGACCTTGCCTTCTATGAAGCTGTAATCGTTTGTAACAAGGCCGACAAAATCCGTGTCCCTTTCCAGCTTTTCATTCCAGTTGTAGAACAGGTCAATAAGGTTCATGACAAGGGGCCTTGCATATTTTAATTCTTTTATTGTTTTTTCAACGCCTGCTTGGTCAGGCGTGTGCAGAAAGCCACCTACTGTGGGGTAGGGCGCGTGCACTGCTTTCCCTGCTATCAACGTTGACAGGGCATTGCCAGCGCGCTTCACGTCAAAGGAGTCGTGGAGCAGCTTGTGCTCTTTCTCGTCGTTTTCGCTGAAATCAAGAATGGAATCTTTTCCAATCAAGTCAGGCAAGCTAAAGAAGTAAAGATGAAGTGCATGATCCCTTATCATCAGGCCGTACATGGCTAATTTTTTCATCAGCAAAGACTGATCAGTGGGAATAATGCCAACTCCCTTTTCTATTGCCTCTATGCAGCAGGTGAGATGGGCAATGCTGCATGTGCCACAAATACGGGACATCAGCTGCGGCGCAGTTGTTATGGGCTGGCCGCGCACTGCCTGCTCGTAAAACCTTTGATTTTCCATTATCTTGAATTCCACGTCTTCCACTCTGCCGTCCCGAACCTTGACGTCCAGGTTGGCATGACCTTCCATCTTGCTGAGATTTTCCATGGTTATATCAAAGCTGTGCATCAATACCAAACTCCTTTATGTATTTATTCAGGACTGCAAAAAAAGTGGCTTCCAGCATAGGACAGCCGGGCACATTGTCGTCGACCTGCACTATTTCATGCAGCGGCACGACGTTCTCCCTGTAGCTAAAGGCCTTTACAATGGAGTCTATCTCCCGCTTCCTGCGGTCATCGAATTCATTTCTCTGACCAGACGGCATACCGGTGACTGCGCATGAGCCGACGGCGATAAGCTTTTTGCAGTTGGCCCTTATTGTTTTCAATTCTTCTGCCTGTTTGTCGTTGGATATGGCGCCCTCAACAAAGGCTATATCCAGATTGCTCATATCGTTGTTTTTCTTCAGGACACGCGCATGCACCAGTTCCACAACGCTCATCAGTTTATCATAATAATCATTCAATATTTCCGTAAAAACTATGGTGCTGTCCTCGCAGCAGCTGAATGAGAACCAGCCTACGCGCAGTTTTTTACCGGCACCCTGCGTTAGTGTATCTGTTTTCAGAGTTTGCACTGGATTGGGTTTTGCGTCGCTTATTTCTATTTTGTCTTCCTTTACTTCAACTATAGGATGTGCGTAGTCAACGTAGATATCTTTTGAACGGAGGTATTTTATCACATTAACTGCGGCGTTGCAACCATCTCCTACATTTTTAGCTATCTGGCGGCATCGTCCCTCACAGTTGCCTGCGGCGAAAACGCCGTCCATGCTGGTCCTGTTGTTTTCGTCAACGACAAGTATGTTGTCTTTTATTTCCAGGCCGAGGTTTGCTGCAAAGTCCAGAGCGCTGGCAAGTCCGCAGGCCATGAACACGCCATCGTATTTCACTTCTGTTCCATCTTGCATCACAATGGATTCAAGGAATTTCTCGCCTTTGAACTCTTTAACCCTGCTAACCTGGGTTTTAATCTGCCATTTTGTTAATTCTTTGTCATATTCATCAGAGAGCTGAAACTTGTCTGCATTGGAAATGATAGTAATATCCTTTGAATAGGACAGCGCCTCTATCGCGGATTCTGCCGCGTGGTTGCCATTACCGACAACGGCAATCTTCTTGTCCTTGTACATCGGGCCGTCGCAGTTGACGCAGTAGTGCACGCCCCTGCCTGTCATCTCGGCTTCGTTCTTTATGCCGGAGAGCTTTATTGGTGTGCCTGTCGCTATTATTACTGCCTTTGCTGTCAGCTCCTGGTCCTTGCTTGTTTTTATCTTGAAAGTTTTATCATCGTTTGCAGCTGCAACGACTTCTTCCCTGATTAGACTTACGCCGAACTTCTGAATATGTATAACGCCTTTGTTAATGAGCACAGAACCGTCTATGCCTTCTGGAAAGCCAAAATAATTCTCTATCTTGGGCGCAAGCTGTGCCTGGCTCTTCTCAGGCAGACCAATGACAACGGTCTTCAGGCCTGCGCGGCCGCAATAAATACCGGCAGAAAGGCCGGCTGGTCCGCAGCCGATAATTATAACATCGTATTCCACTTATATTCCCCTCTGTTCGCTCTTCAGGCCGACAATAAGATAAGCGCCTATGAGTATGATTGCTGAGCCGAGTAACTGCAAAACCGGGGACGGTTCGCCCAGAAACATAATACCTAATACCAAGGATACAACCGGTGCAACTAGCAATAGCACAGCTGCTTTTGAAACATTGATTAGTTTTATTGCCCAGTAGTAGAAAAATACATAGCCGAGCAACAATAAAGTGGATACGCTCAGATTAATCATCTGCTGGCTTGTTAATGTGAACAAAGCATCGGCTTTGCCAAGCAAAATAATGGCGCCGAACAGTATCAGGCCGCCGAAGAACATTCTTGCAAAGGATACAATGAAATTATTCTCGCCGCTGGTCATTGCTTTCTTCGATATTATGTTCTCAACTGCCCAGAGGAAAGCGGCTGTGATAACAAGCAGATCACCCAATTGCGGGTTCATCCACAGGTCTGTAGGCAGGATGGATGAGAGGTAGATAGCAGCACTACCCACAATCATAAGCAGCATAGCGACGGCATACTTCTTTGTTATTCTTTCCTTCAGGAAAATATAGGCGAGTATCGCCGTGTACAACGGGAGGGTCTTGTGCAGGAAAGCTGCGTGGCCTGCTGTTGTCAGTTTCAGTCCTGCAAAGTAAAGGTAAAACGCTATGGCGCCGCCAATAATAGCGATTCCTGCCAAATACTTCCAGTTGACTGAAATAAATTTTGCCTTTGGTTTTTTGTTTTTGCCGAACTGCCAGTAGGCGACAACGAGAAAGACGACGCCAATTATGACTGCGCGCACAGCTGTGAAGACAAGTGGATCCATCTTGACTATGAAGATCTTGTTGGCTGGTATTGCTACACCGCTTACTACAGCTGTAAGCAGCGCCAGTATTGTTCCCAGTTGTTCTTTGTTCATTATACCCTTACTCCGTAAGTCTATACCATATTATAATTTTTGACTCCAACTCCGTTGGTCTGGGCCATATTATCTTCATTAGATCACTCTTAGTTTTTTCTTCTGGACAAGCATCTTTTCTGCTGTTTCCCTGCTTATTTTTTCTATCACAAAATCCCAGTGTGTCACGACAAGGTCGCCTTCCTTTACGTCGCAGTAGTTTGTCCTGTATTTCTTGCTGCCTGCGGAGTTTTCAACAATGGCAATACCATGAAGAACCTTTTTGACGACGCCGGGCCTTATCCTGCACAGGTCGGGGTCGAAGTCACCCATTTCCTCGTAGCGCATGTCTATCATTTTGTCATGCTTGAAAAGATAGTAATCATGAATAACGTCTGCATCTATCTTCTTTTTGCCTGCATCCATGGCCAATATGGAGCACGCGGAAAAGGCTACTTTGAATACTTTTTCGGTGTCTTTTGGTATTGACTTGTTGTTTTTTACAGCATCTATCAGAACGTCGACGTCTTTCTTTTTTATATTACCTCTACTAACTAATGTGCCTGCGCAGGGTATTGCATATTTCATGAAAAGAACGCGGCTCTTGTCCTCGATATTCATATTATTCACCAATGTTGGCTTTTTCCACTGCCATGCCAGCTGCGCAATAAACATACTCGCCTACGACTGCATTGACAAGGTCAATACGCACCTCATGTACAGCGCCACAGATATCAACAAGGGCCTTGTTGCCAGTTATTTTTAGAATTTTTCCAGGAGTCGTTATGCACATAGTCATAAATGGGCGCTTATGGTATTTATTTCTATCAATTACGCTGTAATTACCAGATTCGTCAACGTGAAGACTATCCCCTATAGGGGATAATCTTAGCTGTACCATACATGTGGAAATACGTTGACGAATTACCAGAGCGTGCCCATAACAGCCAGGAGAAGTATACCTATTACTGTTATAATAAAACCGGCTTTTGCTATATCCTTGGTGTTGACATATTTCGTTGCGTAGGCTATGGCAGTGGGCGGCGTGCCGAAGGGAAACGTAAAGTCTAATGATACAGCAACAGCTGCGACAACCACGGTGTTCGTGAAATTTGCGCCAAAAGCTGATGCGAGGGCGACAACTATTGGCAAGTAAATGGCCGCAGACGTGGTGTTGCTGATAAACAATGTAAGTAGTGCGCCGAATACACCAAGAACCAGAAATAGCATGAAGATATTGCTACCAATGACTGCATGGGATATGAGAGAAGCAAAATAAAGATCAAGGCCGGCTGAATGGATTCCAAAACCAAGGGCAAGGCCGCCACCCAGAAGCATCAGTGTGGGCCAGTCGACCTTTACAAAATCGTTTGTTGATAATATGCCAAGGAAATAGTATAGAATAATGGGCACAAGCGAAACGACGCTGCTTTCTATTCCATGCAAGCTTTCTGTTGCCCAGAGCAGTATGGTCAGTGCAAACACGGCAACAACTATTTTCTGCTCCTTTGTCATTTTGCTTATTTTTTTTACGGTCTCTATCCTTGTTTTTTCCGGCTTGTACAGGTTCACAAGCACAGCCCAGCCAAGCAGCATAAACACAAGCATGAAGGGAAAGCCGCGATAGAACCAATCGTAAAAATTAAAAGACAACCCGGCGCTGTGGATGAACTTGGCAGCCATGACATTGGGCGTGCTGCCTATGATTGTGCCGATACCGCCAATGGTTGCGCCGTAGGCAACAGCAAGAACACTGGCTTTGCCGAAGTTGGATTTTCCGGGTTTTGCCCTGTTCTTAACCAGTATTACAAGGGCTATGGGCATTATTATTGCCGCGGCAGCGGAGTTGCTTATCCACATGGAAATGAATGCCGTTGTAAGCATGAGTCCCAGGATAACCATTTTTGGCTTTGTGCCTACTTTGGAAAGTATCCTGTAGGCTATGTACTCGTCTAATCCTGTTTTTGCAATGGCAACAGCAATTACAAACCCGCCGAGCAGCAGTACGATAACGGGGTCAAAATACTGGGCAAAAACATCTTTTGGTTGTAAGCCGCCGAGCACTATGAGGAGAAAAGCGGCAAAAATGGCTGTGGCGT
>JAPLUZ010000061.1 GCA_026397375.1 Candidatus Aenigmatarchaeota archaeon
TATAAAATAGCCATAGATAGGGAGATTAAAAGTAAATCGTGAGCCGGATTTACCGTTGAAGCTGTTCACGCGCAGCCTTGCCGAATTATAATTGTCTGAATCTATATCTGCCACGAAGCTAATTACACGGGATGTTCCTGCTTTTATTATCAATGAATTATTTAAAATAATATCTTGAGATTGGCCAAAAGATTCTACTCTGTCTATTTTTCCAATCTCATTATCGCCATCATAAGCCCTGAGATTAAGAAGGGGGACACCAGAGGATTGGGGATCTTGGAAATCTGAACTCACTTGGATATCTTTTATTTCAGCGTCCCCATCTATTGCCATAATTTTTATCTTGTTAAATACAATATCCCAATTGTCTGCTGTAAAGATAGTGTATTCTGTTAAGCTGAAAGCAAAAGACGGAATAACTGGAGATATATATACAGAATCAATAGATCCGAAATCCGAATATACCTTATTGCCGTTTGTGGTCTTGAACGCGCGCATTTTATAGATGTAATATGAATTAGTGTTTACGATGTCATCAATGACTATTCCTGTCACTCCAACTGATTTTATCAGTTGATAACTAGCATGATTGTTGTCTGAGCCATCAGCCCTCCACAGTTCAAACCCTTCATAATCCTGTACGTCTCTTACAGTAAAATAGATCTTTACATAGCGTGGCACAGTTTCACTTACTGTTGAAGAACTGATACCTGGTGCTGAGCCAGAAGGATCGACAGTCAATGATATGCAGTCAAAATTATTTTGCTTATTGTAATCATCCTGTGATTCAATATCAGAAACAAGATATCCGAATCCTGTAAAATAATTGCCTATGGGTATTGTAAAATCGAATTTTTTTGATTCCCCGCTTTTTATGGCTACTGCAGGAACTTCCTCCAGTAATCGCATTACAGGAGGTTTAATGCCTTGTTCGCATCTGCCAGATAAATAAAGTGTCAAAGTAGAGGAAGACGAGTCTTTTAAACCGACATTGGTTACAACAGGATTGACCGTTATATCTTCGCCAACATTAAGGTTGGTGTATCTATTATAGTATGCCGTACTCATATCAACAATAAGATCCGGAGCATCTTGCACGTGATGACTGATTTCCACGGTGGCAGAATCAGTATTTATGTTAGAAACGCTTATTTGTATGTCATTCTTGTCTGCGAATTTCTGGCCCGCTTTAAGTATGTAGTCGTTATCGTAGCCGTACTGGCTGTTAACAATAGGTAGAAGGTGTGTGTCTCCTCCTCCACCGCCTCCTGATTCATATAGTGGTGCAGCATGTATCAAAACTCCTGACAGATCTTTTCTGTATTCCACATAATAGTAATAGCTTTTGCCGTCTATGGGTATTTTCACAGCCTTTGGTTTGTTGTTGCTGGTTTCAAGCGGACCCAGAGTATAGCTGCCGGATGTCGATGTAATAATATCTCCCGATGACAGCCAACCAAGAATTTCTTTGTGGGGTGTATTAAGATATTGGGCGTTGTTGGCACCCATAGTATCAAAATTATCTCCATATTGAACATCATAACATGCATTCGCGTCTGCATCTGTATTCCTGATGTCACAGGATTGAAGCCTGTTTGCGTGAAATAATCCAAATTCATGACCCATCTCATGGGTGACCATGGTATACTCGCCATAATTCATATAGCCTACCCAGGTTGCGGAAGCATATATCGTGCCCTGTGGTGTTGGAATATACAATTTATTAAGAAATGCAAAACAGCAAAACTGGGATCCTATGACTATTCTTTGATAGCTATGAAGATTTACCTGCTTGCTCGCCTCCTCCAGAGCCCTGAGCATGAACCCGTAAAAGTCGTCTATCCTAGTGGTGGCGGTTTTTGCTATTGTGATTGGCCCCACCACATTGCCTGTCAGGTAAATCTTGTCATATGAGTTTCTAGTGTAGAAATCGTTGACATGATTAAATACAATGTCCCTGGCCTGGTTCACATCAAAAACCGTAGTATCGTCATCATATTTTGCCAGTATCACAAGAACCTTCTGCTCGCCGGATACGCCTGGAGTGACGCTCTGGATGACCTGTATATTTCTTGATGTTACAGCTGATAGCGTGTTCGCAACCCTTGTTCCCTGTATTCGTACTGTCGAGCCGGACATCAGCTGGGGCATATCAGCAGGAGGTTCAATTTTCACCCTTTCGGTTCCCGTGTTGACATAGTACTCATTTCTTGACGTGCCTGCATTGAAGTCGTCAAAATGTAATACTTCCAGAATTCCCGTAACCGCTACGCTCTGGCCAGCGGCGTACCCTGTAATAGAATTATCTTTTGCTGCTTTTGCAACAGCATTGCCTGTCATAGAAGTCGAAGCGACTGTAACCGGTACTGTCAATAATCCTATGAGATTATTGGCTAAACTCTGGCATTGTACATAAAAAGTATGTGATCCGCTTGAAACGTCTGGTATTGTCTTTGTATGGGTCAATCCATCGGATGAAGTTAAAACATCCATATCTCTGTATTTCTCCGTTGCGTCTTCAGTGTATTTGCAGAGTGACGCCAGGGTTGTACGTACACTCAACGGCACCGAAGAACTTGTCACCGTGCTTGTCGGTGAAACAAGTGTAATCGTTGGTACTGGTGTTCCTGCTGCTGTATGGAATGAGACTATTTTTGGACTGGATGAAAGCTGAAGGCTGTTGCCTGCAAGGTCCTTTGCAGCGGTTGTCAGTTCTGTCCTGTAATTTTTGTCATTTTGCAGCAATGAACTTGGCGTAAATGTCATTGTCTTTCCGTCAGCGCTCCAGGAATATGAGCCCTGTATTCTGGTATACGGGCTTGTGGCAGGGTCGTTGAATGTGAAAGCTGCCTGTGTTGCTGTTTTGTCCATTGGCTCAGAAAATGTTATCACAAAGTTTGTGCTTACAGGCACGTCTGTCTGTCCGTGATAAATGCTTGTGCTGACAACAGTCGGCGGGGTTGTGTCCGTTGCTGTGACTGTAACTGTAGCCGTACCAAACTTAGTAGGATCAACAACACTGGTTGCTGTTACTGTGCATGTGCCAGCTGTGCTGGGCGCTGGTTTATACAAGCCCGTACGCAATACGACGGCAGTTGCGACAACGTCTATAGGATTTATTGAACCACAACCCGTAGGCGTTACCGACCACGTAACAGCTGTGTTTGTCATTCCTGTCACAGTAGCTGTGAACGTTTTTGTTCCGCCTGTTTGCACTGATTCCGTTGACGGCGTAACTGTGACTGTTGGTGCTCCATTAACTTGACCGTCTCCAGTGAGTTTTATTTGTTCGCCTACGGCGTATTGCTTTTTGGTTGTGGCAAGATCTATTGTAGGTGTAGATGCTGGTGCGCCGCCGCAGACTCCAGGACTACTTGCCTTGCCTACAAAGATTTTTTGTATCCAGTCTGCGTCGTAAGCTGTTATCTTGCCGTCTTTGTCGACATCAGCGCAGCAGATGTCTGATGGTGGGTCTTGGAGGCCTGCTGCTACCCTGCTGACAAGTAATGCATCATTATTATTGATATTGAGATCACCATCAACGTCCCCTATCTGTCTGCCATTGGGACAGGAAAGCATTATTTCTGCGGTTTGTGGTTCTTCACCCACCAGATTGTTTGCCATCGTTGTTATGTCCTGTGATATCCCATCCTTGATAGCGGCAAAATTATCCACATTGTCTCTTATCCTTGTCTTTATGGCGTCTATGCCGGTCATGGCGCTGCCAAGCCTGTCGTAGATTGCCTGGGCTTCTGTTCTTTTTGCATCGTCCTTTTCTATGTTTGTGTAGTAGTTGACAAGTGCTGCTGCCACGGTCCGGTTGCCTATTATCTGCATCCTGGCGTCTTCCAGTTTGAATACGAAAGAAAGGGCGTCTATCTTATTGGATATACTGCTCTGCGCATCCGTCGCAAACACAGGAATAACAAGAACTAAAGATACTATGAAAAACATAGCTATTATTTTATAATTCATTTCTCTCAGATAATAGTTTTCTTCTTTGATAATAAAGGTTTTGCTTGTCCAAATATCTGGTTTTATTGTTTTCCTTAATACAATACAACATGTCCTACGAAGAATTCCGTGAACAGCTTGTCGACAGAATAGAAGAGAAGCTGGAATGGCGCGACCTGGCTACATTTGTGCCCAACAAAAAGACGCCGATCTATAACTGGTTCTACTACAAGGAAGGCTTTGCCAAGGAGCTTGTGGAAAAGCTTCTGGAGATGTTTGAAATCAAGGAAGGTGCTACTGCTTTGGATCCCTTCTGCGGAAGCGGCACAACCCTGCTTGTTTGCAAGGAAAAAAGTATAAAATCCGTCGGCTACGATGTTTTGCCTGTGTCCGTCTTCGCAACCCGTGTGAAAACAGCTGACTATGACACAGATCTGCTGAGAGAAAACATGCAAATAATATCCAGAGCAAGATTTGCCCAGCTCAATACAAAGGGCAAATTTCCCGGCATCTTCTACAGGGCCTTCAGCAAATACGCGCTGGAGGACATAGCATTCCTGAGAAGCATGATAATTCATCTTGACAGAGAAGTAAGAGAGTTTTTTGTCTTAGCGCTGATGAACGCAGCAATAAAGTGCAGCTACACATACAAGGACGGCTCTGTCATAAAAATAAAGAAAAAACATGTTGCGCCGCTCAGAAAAATGTTCCGCCACGTTGTAAGCAAGATGATAAGGGATATAGAAAAAAGTCCTAGGACGGAAGCATCGATTAGGGTAGAATTAGAAGATGCTCGCAGTCTTGACCTTGACGACAACAGTGTGGACGTAGTAATAACTTCCCCGCCCTACCTGAACAACATAGACTACACAAAAGTTTACAGCATAGAAGAATATTTCATCTACGGCGAGCCCGTGCCAGGCGTCCGCGCGTATATCGGACTGCAGGCAAAGGATAGCGATTTCCTTTCAGAGATTCCTTTGCCAATTCAAGCGCGCCTATATTTTGAGGACATGAACAAAGTTCTTCAGGAACTATACAGGGTTTTGAAAAAAGACGGTCATGCAGCTATAGTTGTTGGCAATGGTTACGTGAGAAGAAGCGTAGCTTCTTCTACGTCCCAGAATGCCTCGCATTCTGAGGATGTTAACGAAGTAATAGAAAGTGACATAATTTTAGCATACCTGGCAGCAGAGCTCGGTTTTGAAGTGGAGAAAATACTCGTTCTGAACAAGAGATTTGCCCTGGAAGACCGCACCGTCAAGAAAGGCGTCCTCAGGGAAAGTTTGCTGATATTGAAAAAGTAAGGTAGTGTATTTTTCGTATTATTTTTTCTTTTTATTTGAAATTGTTGTATAATACAAGTCTTCAAAATAACTATTAAGGCAGGTTGCAAGAACTTGTTTTTTAATTTTCTCGTATTTTTTGGTTTTCGGCATTGAATGGTGTTCTTCTATAAGTTCTATCATGGGCTTTAGCATCTTTTCACGCTTTAAAGAATCTGACTTTATCCATTTTCTCCAAAATTTTGTTGGTATATCTTGTTTCATGAATATCTCCTAATACTTCACTCTTTTACTAGATTTAATGTGGTCGCTAATAAAGATTTCGATAAGATCGGACAAACCTTCTACAGCAACACTGTTTGATTTCTATTATAAGTTTTTATACAACTATAATCCATAAATTAGAAAGGTCTCAGAATGAATATGTGACACTTATGCCGCTTGACAAGAACTGGACAAAAGACTTCGAGAAGCAGATATACGAGGAGTGGAAGAACTCGGGCCGCTTCGCTTTTACCGATAGAAATAAGCCCGTATTCTCAATAGATACGCCGCCGCCTTACGTTAACACGCCGGTGCACGTGGGTCATGCAGCTACTTATTCACTAATGGACATGTTTGCCCGCTTCCACAGGATGATCGACCACGATGTTCTGTTTCCGTTAGGTCTTGATCGCAACGGCCTGCCCATAGAAATGGCTGCTGAAAAGAAGTTCGGGGTAAGCCTGAACGAGGTTTCCCGCGAAGAGTTCATAGAGATGTGCAGAAAAGTCTTGGAAGAATCCAGTGAAGAATCTATTGATTCTTACTTGAAACTGGGCATAAGCTTCAATTCTTGGCAACTGGGCTCTGGTCTTGGTGACATGTATTTCACCGACTCCCGTGAGTATCGGTCGCTCACGCAATCTACTTTCATAGAATTGTGGAACCGCGGCCTTATCTACGAAGACGAGCGTACGAATAATTACTGTCCGGGTTGCAAGACAACCCTCGCCGACGCAGAGATCGACTACGAGGACAAGCCATCCCTTTTCAATGATATAATTTTTACGGTCAAGGAAACCGGCGAGGAAGTTATCATCGCCACGACAAGGCCGGAGCTTATTGCAAGCTGCGGCATGGTTATTTTCCATCCGGACGACAAAAAATACAAGCACCTTGGCGGAAAAACGGCCATAACGCCCCTCTTCAAGAAAGAAGTGCCGATAAAAGCGCACCCGTTTGCTGACCCTGAAAAAGGTACAGGACTTATGATGATGTGCGCCTTCGGCGACCAGACTGACATCCGTTTTTTCAGAGAGATGAATCTCAAGCCCGTTATTGTAATAAATACAGAAGGCAGGATGAACGAGAACGCGCTTTTTCTGAAAGGCCTGACAGTAAAGGAGGCGCGTGAAAAGATATTGCACGACCTCAAAGACGCCGGTCTGCTTGTTAGTCAGAAAAAAATCGTCCACAGAACGCCTATTTGCGAAAGATCAAAGGACGAGATAGAATTCATAGCCATGTCAGAATTTTACCTGAAGCAGGTTGACCTAAAAGATGAAATGAGAAAGCTTGCTGATCAGATAAATTTCTTTTCACCAAAAAGCAAGCAGATCCTACTGGACTGGATAGAATCCGTAAGCATAGACTGGCCAATATCCCGCCGCAGATATTACGGCACAGAAATTCCATTGTGGTACTGTGGCTGCGGCCAGGTCATCGTGCCGCCTAAAGGTTATTATTACCAGCCCTGGCGCGAGGGCCCGCCAATAAAGCAGTGCCCGAGCTGCGGATCTTCACACTTCCGCGGTGAAGAAAGAGTGTTTGACACATGGTTCGACTCAGCCAACTCGCCTTTGTACATATTGAAATGGCAAGAAGAGGATTTTTACAGAAAAGCAGAGCCGTGCACATTAAGGCCGCAGGGCAAGGAGATAGTACGCACCTGGCTGTACTACACTCTGCTGAAAGGCTTTTTGCTGACAGATAAGCCCATATTCAGGGACGTGTGGATTCACCACCACATCGTTGACGAATCAGGCAAAAAAATGTCAAAGAGCGTCGGAAACATTATAGACCCGCATAACATAATAGATAAGTTCGGCGCAGAGCCATTCCGCCTGTGGTGTGCCCTTGAAGGCAACCTTGAGAAAGACGACATGCGCTGCTCCTTCGAACGTATAGACGGCGCAGGCAAAACCCTCACGAAGTTGTGGAACGTTGCCCGATTTGTATCGCAATTCGATATTAATTTACTTTTAAAGAAGGAGAAGACCGGCCCTACAGTAGAAGTAGAGGAACTTGATGCAAAATTACTGGACATAGAATTAACGGAATTAGACAAAGTTATTCTGAAAGACCTGAATGGTATTGTAAAACAAGCCCGGGAGCAATATGAGCAGTACGACTTTCACAATCCTGTTGTAAGCATACGTCACTTTTTGTGGGAGACCTTTGCTTCCCACTATCTTGAGCTCGTAAAGAACCGTGCCTACAACCAGAAGAATATTTTTACAGAAGCTGAGCAGCGCTCGGCCTTGTTTACGATACACCACTGCCTTACCATATTGCTGAAGCTGCTCGCGCCTGTCATACCGTTCATGACTGAAAAGATATACAAGGACGTCTACAACGGAGATATACACAGCGAGAAGTTCCCCAAGTATGAAAAAATTGAAGCAAATCTCACCATGCAGGATATCGAGGAATTAAATTCTATAATCTGGAAAGCAAAGAAGGACAAGTCACTGTCATTAAAAGCAGAAGTTTCTGAACTGGTCTTGCCCGAGAAGTTCGCTTGCATTGAGAAAGACATTGTTACAACGCACAGCGTAAAAGACATTTCCTACGGAACGCACATAGAAGTGAAAGTGTGATCGCTTTTAATCAATCTTATAATCCCAGACATAATTTGGACGCATTTCTGCTATGCCTCCAGCAGCCCCGATTCCATGACCTATCTGGCTCAAGTCAGGTACGTACGACTTGTAATTTGGATCTCCTGTATTGAACTCTTTGCCATAAAAGACGTTGTTTTTTATCCAGTTGTATTTTGCAGCTAAAGCCGGTTTGTCTGACATGTAGTCCCTGAATACAATGCCCTGCATTACGTACATTTCAATTGATACTGCAAAGTCTTCGTATGCTGTATAATATCCAGGACGGCTGTTGCTTTCCCAGCCCTGGCCATATTGGAAAAAATTAGCTTTTACTTGTTCATGATCACTCATGTCAGTTCTTATCTTATAGTACCTCCATCCGTCAGATTGACCGATAAAGCTATCATCAATGTAGTAACTGATATTATAAAACTGAGTTGTATCAACTTTATTCAACTTACCATAAACATTACCGTCTATAAAATGAGCTTGATCATGGACTTCCCTATTTACTAAGAGGGAATCATCTATGCTTATAGATCCGTCAAGATCATAAGTGCCTTGATCATTGCAGTAGCCGTCATATGCTGGCCAATAGGATTGGTCACACAAAACTCTTGAATAATCAAAGGGCATAGGATAGGTTTGTCCGTTGAAGCACTCATTCTGTTTAATTCTGTATTCTTCAGGATACACATCCATTGCCAACTTGTATAGAAATGCAAGATGGTCCTTTGAGACGTCGTTTAACGGGGCATCTTTTATGTACTGATAACATGTAAACGAAGGTCCTATGGCCTTGTCCCTGATTTCTACGGAATAGAGCAAATCATCCAATTTTATAATAGTATCTTTATCAACAATGCCCGTATCCTGCAAATTATTATGTATTTTGAAATCTCTTAGCATAATAAGTCCGGGTCTATCCCCGGCAGTCTGACAACTCTTCACGTTCAGATAACCCAACTGCTTTATTCCATTGAGTATCTTGAATCCATATTCATTGGATTTGCCTGATTGGAGTCCGCAAACATGGCTAAAATCATTCATATCATACGTGTCTGTTCCTGAAGCGATATTTTTTGCAATTAAATCATTTTTAAAGAAATCTGCCTTTAGCTGGTTGCCGGATAACGGGCACGTCCCTGTTGCTTTTCCCTGGAGTACGAGGCTGGCGTCATAAGCCTGTATTTTGCCGTTATTATCTACGTCTCCACAGCAGATATCTATCGGCATTGGTTTGAGCTCCGCGACGATCTGCAATATCAGTTCTGCATCTGCTTTGTCAACAACCCCGTCGCCGTTTACATCGCCGACCTTCTGACCAATAGTACAAGAATAATCCGTTGCTGATGCGATACATGCGCCATCAACACAGTTGCAATCTACTGCTTCTCTTGTAAGTACAGTGCTATCACTGCAGTAATATTCCCACAATCCTCTTTTTGAGCAGTCATTATTTATGCATCCGCAATAATCATCTGTCTCAAATATTGGTTGTGATGTATCTCCATTATACCAATAATACCCTCTAGAATGGCCCTTAACATAATAATTCTTTCCGTCAGGATAAGCATCAGTTTCGTCAGAATCTGTGCACTTAGTATCAGTT
>JAPLUZ010000072.1 GCA_026397375.1 Candidatus Aenigmatarchaeota archaeon
AAGGACAGCAAAACGCCGTTCGTTGTTGCGATGAACAAGATAGACAGAATACAGGGCTGGTCGCCGAACCTCTGTTTCCTAGAAAGCTATGAAAAGCAGGATGATGATGTAAAGGGCGAATTTGAGAAAAAATTCTATGAAGTTATTGGCCAATTCACCAGCCTGGGCTTCACTGTGGAGCGGTTTGACAGGATAACTGATTTCAAAACAATAATAGCGGCTGTTCCCATATCTGCGAAGACGGGCGAAGGCATACCTGATCTTTTAACAACATTAATTGGCTTGGCGCAAACTTATCTGAAGGATCAATTGGTTAAAACTGACCAGGCAGCAGGCACTGTGTTGGAAGTGAAGGAAATAACAGGTCTTGGAACCGTTATTGACTGCATAATTTATGACGGCACTGTGCACAGGAATGATCACATTGTAATAGGTGGAACAGTACCGATGATAGCAAAAATACGGTCTTTGCTCATGCCAGAGCCGATGCGCGACATAAGGACAGAGAAAAAGTTTCGCTCTGTTGATGAATGTCATGCAGCGTGCGGCGTGCGCATATCAGCACCGGGCATGGATGCTGTGCAGTCGGGGTCGGAAATAAGGACAGCCCAGACCTTTGAGGAAGCAGAAAAGCTCATGGAGCAGTGCGAAAGCGAAAAGCAGGTCATAGAAATACATCACGATGAAGAAGGCCTGATCCTTAAGTCAAATACAATAGGCGGACTGGAGGCTTTGATCAGTCTGTTCAAGGTCCATTCCATAAGGGAAGCAGAAATCGGCCAGATAACAAAGAAGGACGTGATGAATGCAGAAGCCAACAAAGACATCTTCCACAGGATTGTTATCGGCTTTAACACTGATACCGGCGGAGACGCTGAAAAATTCGCAAAGGACAAGGGAATCAAAATACTGACGTCTGATGTAATATACAGATTGATAGAAGGCTATGAAAAATGGGTTGAAGAGGAAAAACAGGAAATAAAGAAAAAAGAAGTCGACGCCCTCATAAGGCCGGGCAAGATGAGAATAGTGCCGGGCCTTGTTTTCCGTGCCAGTAATCCTGCTATTGTAGGCTGCGAAGTCATTGCCGGCATCATCAGGCCGGGATACAGTTTGTTCAAAGTATCTGGCAATGAAATAAAAGTTGTAGGCGAGATAAAGCAGATACAATCCCAGGGCCAGAATGTGGATGAAGTAAAAATAAACGACAAGGTCGCTGTCTCAATAATCGGCCCAGCTGTTGGCAGGCAGATAGACGAAGGCGACGTCCTGTATACGGACATGAACAGCGACAATTACAAAAAGCTGATAAAGAATGAGAAATTCCTGACAGAACACGAAAAATCTGTCCTGGAAGAAATTTTGTTATTGAAGAGAAAAGTTGATCAGAGATTCGGACTTTAAAAATTCTGAAATATTTTTTTTCTCAGGTTGTATGTATTTCCCCAGGAAGCATGGGCAATCCAGCCTTCAATGCTCTTGTCGTTGTGATGCCCGTTTTTGAGATTGAGCAAGAAGTGCCTTAGGTTTGACTTTTTCAGCAGGCGATAATGATAGAAACAGCGAAATCCCAGAAAATTTACTCCGTTATGCAGGGGGAATATGGATGTTTTCTCAGGATGCAATTCAAGCTTCAGTTCTGTAGATAAAAATTTCTCTATTTCATCTCTCATTTTCTCTAGTTGTCGTCGCGAGCTATGAAGAATTACAAAATCATCGAGATAACGCAGATAATATTTTGCATGCAGCCTTTCTTTCACGAAATGATCCAAAGGATTTAGATAGACGTTTGCAAATAACTGGCTTGTAAGGGCTCCTAGAGGCATTCCTTTGCTTTCATTTGCGTATGCCTTGATAATTTTCTGAAGCTGAGAAATTGTTTTTTCATCGCTTATCTTTTTTCTCAGCAGATCAAGCAAAATGTTATGATCAACAGAAGGAAAATAATGCCTTATGTCTGCCTTGAGCACCCAGCCACGTACCATGTTATTGTTCTTGACATATGGAACGGGTGTTCCGTTTCTTGATACTTTCTTTTTGAAATGGTCAAATCTTTTCAGTGCCGCATGCATACCCTTTTCCTTGCGGCTTGCATAGGAATCATAGATGAAAGTATTGTCAAAAATCGGCTCAATTACGTTGCATATGGCGTGGTGAACAATTCTGTCACGGAAAACAGGCGCGTGAATAACTCTTGTTTTGGGGTCATGAATGACGAATCGCTTTAGTTGTTTGGGATGATAAGTCTCGCTTTTCAGTTCTTCTTTCAGCAGCGCCATCTCATGTTCTATATTTGTTTCAAATTCTTTGACGTAATATTTGCTGGATTTTCCCTTGCGTGCCTTACGGAAAGCAAGCCATATGTTTCCTGAGGAACATATTTCTCTGTAAAGATTGTTTTCTGTTCTGGTCATTATAAGTTGTCCCGGCAAGGCACGGACTGTTAGCGGAAACGACCTGTTCAAATTCTCGTTAAACACGTGTTTAATTTCGAGTTGTCAGGGTTGACATTCAGGTTCACGTTGAAGCACCTGTCCTCATGGTCATGATGCCAGTTGGTGTTGCGAATGCCAACGGTCTTTTGTAGCCCTCTCACAACGGAAGCACCGGAGTTTCGACTTTCATCATATGATTACTTGTTGTTGCCCCTGAATTTTATGACGGCAAAGCAAAAAACCAAAACCGTACTATCTGCGATACCGCTTGCGGTATCGAGAGCTCGGAAAAGCGTGGCTTCTCCGTAGCTGAAAAGGCATATAGTTCGTGGGGACTCTGACCATGCTTTTTGAGCATAATCAGAGATGCCAGGACCAAAAATTGGAGTTTTATGAAAACAGTGATGCCGTTTGAAAACGGTACTTATTTCCTGTGAAAACAGCATATAATTCAAGAATTTGTTAAGAATGTACTTATTTCTTTCACATAGTAAATGCATAGCTTTGCTTTGTGACTTTTGCTTCAACTTTGTCCCCACGAACGAGCGGAAACGACCTGCCCAAACACGAGTCGCCAGGGTCGACAGACAGGTCCACGCTGAAGCACCTGTCCCCACGGCCACGAAGCCAGAGGGCGAGGCGAAAGCCAACGGCCTCCCCATCATCTTGAGATGGTGTATAAACATGATGACTATGTGTTATGAGAGCGATTTCATCTTTTGCATTGTGATCAAGAGTATATTGCGGAAAGCCAAGAGCATTTCTCACATCAACAATCTCTTCGTCCTTTTCATAAATATCTTTTCCACGCAATTTTTCTAATAATTTTAAGCCATCTGCGCCTATCATTTTTTCTAATTTTACTCTGCTGATAGTTGGCACCATTCCATCGGGCGCTATTGTTACAGGACCGATTTCCACGTCTCCGCCAGGCAACCTGTAGCCGACTATTCTTGTTACAAGGTCCTGACCTATGCCTTCCGCGCCTTTGCCATAGGGCTTTGTGAAATCTGCAACGTAGCTCCAGTGCCAATCCTGACCATTTCTCTGGAAGTTTTCGTCAAAAGCAGTGTGATCTTTGCCTAGCGCATCTCTTACAGCTTCATCCTCGGCAAGAGTTATCAGTTTTAATGTATAGGGACTTTCCAGCTTGTGAGAAGTATTATAATCATTGATAAACTTCGCTGTTTTCTTTTGCGTCATGTCAGCTATAAGACTGCCTTTGTCATCCACAGGATAGCGCAATGCTATCTGGATTGTATGCGCAGGTATCTGTATGCTGGATCCGTCATATGTTTTTGTATCAATTGCGGGTACTTTTACATCTACCCATTCCTTAGGAATAACAAGACTTCTTTCTGTCATAATAATTCAGTAGTAAGTATATCATAAATGCTTTAAACGTTAAAATAGTAATGCTAATGTAATTCTCTTGAATTACCATCAAAAGTGTTTATCTATAAAATTTTTCAAATCATTAAGATCGCTATAAGCAAAAACAGTGCAGTTCTTTTGCGTGTTTCCGATGGCCATGCGTGATATTTTGTGTTCCGCATTCTTGTGGTACAAAATAAATGCTTTCTTGTTTGTCGAGCCAAGCACGTAGCCAAGTTCATAGCCTATGCCAAAGCTGCTGCCCGAGACTTCTGACACGATGACATCGCATTCGTGCAGCCACTTCACGTCGCGGTCGAATATTTCCTGCGGCGTCAGGTGGTTCTCCTTATCTTCTGCGTTATCTGATAAAAATATTTCCGTCATTATGTGATGTCCTTTTTCCTTGAGCATATTTGCAATTTCCCTGGCTATATGTATCTGCGACTTGTCGCCGCGTATTGTATAGGCAAAATATATTCTCATCTACCTTCACTCCGTGAATCTAGGCCATATTACTAATCTGTTCTCCTCTCCAATACAACAAAGGTATAATCATAGGTGTTTTCTGAGTCTGCTTTATGTTCCTCCCTACTGACCTGGTTCCATTCGTCCTTATTGAAGTCGGGGAAAAAAGCGTCTCCGTCTGCATTGCAATCGACATAGGTAATGTACAAGCGGTCAGCCAAAGGAAGAAACTGTTCGTATATGGAAGCGCCGCCGATAATCATGACTTCTTCTGATCCGTGTGCCGCTTTTAACGCTTCGTCTATCGACGATACAACAACTGCGTCTTCCACGGCATAGTCGGTCCTTGTGAGGATTATGTTTGTCCTATTTTTTAATGGCCTGCCTATTGATTCGAATGTCTTGCGGCCCATGATAACTGGCTTGCCTGTCGTAAGAGAAACAAATTTCTTCATGTCGGCTTTCAGGCGCCACGGCAATTTATTGTCTGAGCCTATTACATTATTTTTTCCAAGGGCAACAATAATAGAAATAATCATAACGCAAGACACCTGCGGTTTCTTACCGTACTATCTTCCCTTCTTATGTTCTTCATATTACACCGCCATATCAGCTTTGATAGCAGGATGCGACTGGTAATTGTCAAGGCGAATATCATTCATAGTGAAGTCGTCTATGTTTTTTACGTCGGGGTTGAGCCACAATTGCGGAAGAGGGAAAGGTTCTCTTGACAATTGCTCTTTTACCTGGTCAAAATGATTATGATAGATGTGGGCGTCGCCAAGCGTGTGCACAAAATCGCCCGGCTGCAGGCCTGTAACCTGGGCAATCATGCTAAGCAAAAGAGAATAGGAAGCTATGTTAAAAGGCACGCCAAGAAACATGTCGCAGCTGCGCTGGTACATCTGTAACGACAATTTTCCATTAGCTACAAAAAACTGGAAGAACATGTGGCAGGGTGGCAGAGCCATTTGGTCAACTTCACCGGGATTCCATGCAGTAACAATTATGCGCCGGTCGTTCGGATTTTTCCTTATCATGTCTATCGCACGGGCCAATTGATCCACTTCATTGCCTTCGGCGGTTTTCCAGTGCCTCCACTGGACACCATAGACGCGACCTAAATCGCCGGGGAATTTTGCCTTAGGCTTCCAGTAAGAAGATTCTGCATTAGCTGTCCATATGGTCTGTTTTTCTTTATCGCGAGTGCCATGCAAGATTTCTGCCAGGCGCCTCTCATCAGTGGAGCCTTCTATAAACCACAGCAATTCAGAAACAAGGCTCTTCCACGGGACTTTTTTTGTTGTTATGATGGGAAACCCCTTATCAAAAGAAAAGCGCATCTGCATTCCAAACACAGCTCTTGTGTCAATGCCTGTTCTGTTTTCCTTGTGAACTCCGTTATCAAGAACAAAACGTAATGCATCCAGGTACTGTTTCATAACACTTCAATTAAAAATAAAATATAAAAAGTGCTTAAATCCTTTGGAACCTTGATGAGAGTATGGAAAGCGATTATAACGAACTCCTGGACTGGCTGTACGGATTGAGACGCTTCGGCATAAAGCCCGGCATTGAAAGGGTAAGCGCCGCAATGGAACGGCTGGGGAACCCGCAGGACAGGATGAAGATCATTCATGTTGCAGGCACAAACGGAAAGGGCTCTGTGTGCGCAATGCTTTCGTCCATACTACAAAAAGCCGGCTATAAGGCAGGCATATTCACGAGCCCGCACCTTGTCGACTTTAGAGAGCGCATGCAGGTTGACAGTAAAAAGATAAGCAAGGACGACGTGATGAGGATAGTAAAAACAATAAGGGCAACGGGAGTTGAACTGACTTTCTTCGAGCTCACGACTGCTGTTGCGCTGCAGTATTTCTGTGAACAAAATGTAGACTATGCAGTAATAGAAGTTGGCATGGGCGGCCGCTTCGATGCTACAAACATAATAACGCCGCAGGCGAGCGTTATAACTTCTCTGTCTTTAGATCATACTCAGTGGCTGGGCGACACAATAGACAAGATTGCTTATGAGAAAGCCGGCATTGTCAAGGAAGGCGTCCCGTTATTCACGACTGTTGATAACAAGGTCATCAGGAACGAGTGCACAAAAAAGCACGCACCTTTTATTCTTGTTGACGGTGAAGAAAACACAAACATGAATGGATTTTTCCAAAGGAGAAACGCAGGCCTTGCGGCAGAAATTGCAAGATACCTGAAAATATCAGATGATAACATACGCAGCGGTCTTATGCATACCTATTGGCCTGCACGACTGGAATTCATAGAAAAAAACATACTGCTGGACTGCTGCCACAACACTGACGGCGTAGAGAAGATGGCGGAGTTCGTGAAAACGCTCCAGTACGACAAACTGATTATTGTCTTCGGCGTCATGGCTGACAAGGATTATGCAGGCATGATAAAAAACCTGCCTGACTACGACAGGATAATTCTTGCAAAGCCTAAGATAAGCAGGTCACTGGACCCGAAAGAATTAACAGGCCTGTGCCACGACTGCGAAATAATAGAGGATGTTGCCAACGCCTACGAAGAGGCTAAAAAGATTGCAGGCAAGAATGACTTGATCCTGATATGCGGATCCTGCTACCTGGCTGGAGAAATACTGGCATATAAGAACAAAATACCAATGCATCCGATAATGTTTATACAATGATAATTATGAAATCCTTGAAAGACTCTGATCCTGAAATATACAATATAATACAAAGAGAAAAAGAAAGGCAGATGAACGGACTGGAATTAATACCGTCAGAGAATCTGGTCAGCACGGCTGTTTTGGAAGCGATGGGGTCTATTCTTACTAACAAATATTCTGAGGGATACCCGCACAAGAGATATTACGGAGGCAACATATTCATAGACCAAGCAGAGGATTTGGCCATAGAACGCGCGAAGCAACTGTTCGGTGCGGAGCATGTAAACGTACAACCACTTTCAGGCAGTCCGGCAAATATGGCTGTTTTCTTCGCATTGATGAATCCTGGTGATAAATTCTTGGGAATGGACCTATCGTGCGGCGGACATCTGACTCACGGCAGCCCTGTCAGCTTCTCAGGCAAGCTGTACAAATGCGCGCCGTATTTTGTTGACAAGGAAACAGAACTGATAGACTATGACGCAGTAAGAAAATTGGCGTTAGCAGAAAAGCCGAAAATGATTATGTCAGGATTCAGCGCTTATCCAAGAACACTGGACTTCTCAGAATTTCAAAAAATTGCTGACGAAGTTGAAGCTTATCATGTCGCCGATGTCGCGCACATAGCAGGCCTTATCGCAGCGGGTATACACGATAATCCTGTAAAATACTGTGATGTTGTGACCACGACGACGCATAAAACACTGCGCGGGCCGAGGGGCGCGATAATCATGAGCAAGATAGATGATCGCTATCATGACAAATACCGCAAAGAAGAAAAGAAAAACCTCGCACAGATGATCGACTTCAATGTGTTTCCAGGCACACAGGGCGGGCCTCATGATCACATAAACGCAGCCAAAGCCGTGTGTTTCAAAGAAGCTTTACAACCGGAATTCAAAGATTATGCAAAACAAATAGTAAAAAATGCAAAAACTCTGTCTGAAGGCCTTATGGATCATGGATTTAGATTGATTACAAACGGCACTGATAATCATCTGATGCTCATAGATATGACGAACAAGAACATCACAGGCAAGGAAGCAGAGACCGTATTGGACGAGGTGAGCATAACCGTGAACAAGAACACCATTCCTTATGATCAGAGAAAGCCGTGGGACCCAAGCGGGATAAGACTCGGAACGCCTTTACTGACTACAAGAGGAATGTGTGAATCGGAAATGAAATCTGTGGCTGAATACATTGCCAAGGCAATAGACCATAGGAATGATTCTACAATAAAAGAGAAAATAAGGCAGGATGTCCTGCAACTGTGCAAGAAGTTTGTTTTTTACAGCTAAGGTGTGTACTTCACATTTTTCTGAGTTAGCACAACCTTGCGTTCGCCCTCTTCCACATGACCAAGAATTTGTAGTTCTGTGCCATGCTGCTCTGCTATGGCCCTCATCCTATCTGCGGAGTCAGCAGGAGCTATCAGTGCTATGCTGGTTCCCATGTTCCATACGTAATAATTCTCACGATCCGACACATCAAACTTGTGTCGTGACCCTTCTTCAATAAGGAATTTGAATACTTCAGGAGGTTCTGGCAGGTTTTCTATAACATAGGTGAAATCTCTTTTTGCCCTTCCAACTTTTTCCCAGGCATGACCTGTTATGGGCGAGGCATAGTGCAAATCAGCTTCGTCAAACATCTGGATTACAGACCTTACGTAGATGGGCGTCGGCACAAGCAGAGCCTTACCAAGGGTTGCTCCACTAGGCAGTTCGGTGAAATAACCTTTAGGAAGGTTTGTTGCGATCTTCCTTGCCAAGGATATGCCGTTAGCAGCTACGCCATTGCTGGGCAGACCAAATATGAGATCGCCGTCTTTTATTTTTTGCCCATAACTTAGTCTTTCTTTTGGTTTTATGAGTCCGATGGATGCGCCTTCAAGCACAAGTGTGTTCGGGTTTACAATGTCAGGCAGAGCGGGTGTTTCTCCACATGGAATAGCAAACAGACCTAAGTCGGCGGCAGTTTTATAGCCGCTCAGAAGTGCCTCGTTTCTCTTTGGATCATTAAACCAGTCGGCACTACCTGCTGTTAGAAAATCTCCATAACCAAAAGGGTCTGCGCCACAGCTTGCAAGATCCATAGCAGACATGGCGGCTGTGTCTTGGCCAATGAACCAGTACACAACTTCAGGCGTCGGATAGTTCTGCTCTTTTAATTCTGCGTACATCTTGTCAGCTATATCGTTCTTTGTTCCAAGTCCTTCGACATTAAATCCTATCATGAAATCGTAGTCGAGGAAATCGAAGGCAACTCCAGATTCGCCGGTTGGCATGACTCTTATGCGAAGTCTTTCCGAGTGTTTGAGTGTGGAAGCAAACATATCCATAGCTAGTCTTTTCACAGGATCCAGCTTGTCATAATCAACAAAATTTCTGTAGCTAATGCCAGCTTCATTTGGAACGTCATTCATTTTTTATCACCTAGTCGAACAATTTCCGGACTGCAGTTTCCTTGCTTCTTTCGTCGGGGAAGAAGAATATCGCCCCTGTCTGCACGTTTGTAACTGCGTCCCTGAGGAATCTGTTTTCCCATAATTTCTTCCTGAGCAGGTATGCCTGCTGGTTTGGCGACAAAACAGACTCGTGTGTCATAGGGAAGCCCGGAACAGCTGCTTCTTTCTGCCTGAATTCCCTTGTCACCCTTCCACCTTCCCTGCTCGTGACATCATAGCAGAGCACCTTATTGTCTTTGACAACGTAAGGCAGGTCTTTCTTGAGCATTATTCCGTCAAGGAAATCCATCTTCGCTATCTCCAGCATTGCCTGCATTGCATATTCCATTGTATTGAAGTCAGGTGACATTTCCAGTCTTATCATTCTTCTTCTGTCTATGTCCCCTCCTCCTAAGAATAATTGTGCTGTTGTTCTCTCGTTGTCGTCAGTAAGCATTTTTATGAGTATGTCATATGTCCTTCCTGTGTCAAGCTGCGGACACAAATAAGAATAATCCTTTAACGTTATTTGTATATCCTGCTCTTCTGCGTGCGAGCCGAGGTCAGGACAGTCGTCCTCTATGTATTCCCTCATCGACACAAGCGAGAGATTTGCCCTGTCATTATACAATGCATTGATTTTTCTTTCGTCGTGCGTCATGCCCAGCTTCACATTCCCCCTCATGTTTGTTATCGCCTCTATGTTCAGCATCGATCCGTTGGGATTTACCGGGAAATTGTCTGTCACGTTTCCGTCCTCGTCGCAGTACTGCTTTACGATCAGGCCGTTCCTAATAAAGTACTCCAGCGTATCCCTGCCTGCCCAGAACCTTCCGCCGCCGTGATCTATTACCTGCGGCATGATCTCTCCTTTTTCATAGTTCCTGGTGAAAGCTGTTCTCTCCGGGTTGCACGCCAGTTTTGTGTGCACAACCCTGTCGATGAATCCGTTGTACACTATCTCTCCGTCTCTGTCATAGATGTTGGGAAGCAGGCTTGCCCTGTAAGGCGAATCAACAGGGAATGCAAGCCGCATCACGTTCGCTATCTGGTTGCCTGAGCACACAGCAAGAACAGGCTTGCCTGCGTCAACCATGGCACGCAGCGCATCCGCGTACTGCTTTATCTTTGCAGGAACGCGGCCGAATCCCAGCCTGTCTTCATACGGGAAGCCTCCGCAGAGGAATGCTCCGTCTGTCTGGACCATTATCCTGGCATTTTCGCTCAATCTTTTTTCATTGCCGAAATGGAAGTAGAGATGCTCCGCCTTCATTCCGGACTCCCCTATCCTTTCTATCGCGTCGGTGTCCCCGTTTGACCCGGGAAAATATGGAACAGCTATAACAGGCTTCATGGCTGACCACCCTCGTAGTTAAGCATTGCCTCTATCTTTGTGTCGTAGAGCTGCTTTATCATGCCCTGCGAATATGAGAATTTCTCGCGGTCTATGAACCTCAGGCTGCCGTCTGTATTTTTCGCCTTCCCGTCTGCGACAGTGCTGCCGATCCAGTAAGCAGTCGCGTCCAGTGAATTGCACAGCGAATTAAATTCATCTTCCATGTCTTTTCCCACCTGCAGCACAACGCCCATGCTCTCTGAGAAAAGCTTGTGGTAATTGTCCAGAGACTTGCTGCCCATGTTCGCGCCCAGATAAACCTTGGTGCTGATCTGTTTCTTTGCGTTGGCCATCATCTCACTTACTGCGTTGCACAGCCCGCCTTCCTCTATGACGTTGGCAGCTGAGACATACCCGCTCCTTACAGCCCTGATTATTGCATTGACTTCCTTCCTTGAGGTCTTGTAATCTATTTTGAATGGCCTGTCGCCCAGTGTGTCAGGGCCGAAAGCCGACTGCAGATAATCTGTCGCGCCCAGAGCTGGCTGCCGTGCACCTATCATATAGAGGCTTGCGTCTATGTCCTTCATGTCCCATGTTGCGTAGTTATTGGACACATTTGTCCAGCCCACAAGGCCGAGTACAGCGGTAGGCGGTATTGCGGTGTTCGTGTTCGCATTTGCCTTGTTCAGGCTGCAGTTTCCGCTGTTGACAGTAACGTGCCTTCTGTTGTCAGCTTCGAACTTCTTCGCTATCTCTTCGTTCTTCGTTATCATATCAATATATTCGTCCTCGAGTTGCCAGTTATAGCATGCCTTTGCAACGCCCTCCTGACCCTTGGCGAATTCCCACATCTCCTCAGGAATGCTGGTCCTTCCGTAGTTTGCGTTGTTTGTGACGCCGACAACAGAGCAGCCGACTGTCGCCATCTTGTACGCGCCGCGGACAAAAGAATCCTCTGCCTGCAGCTTGGGATCAAGCATGCCTATAACAGCGTTTGAATCGAACGAGACGCTGTACGCCACCCTGCCCTCGAACAAAGGGTGCGTCCTCAGGGTCGCGCAGCCCTCGCCGCGATTCACGATATTTGTCGATCTGACATGCTTGTCGTAGTGATCATGTATGTAGGCGTCGTTCTTGAAATTTATCGAGCCGAGTACGCTGTCTATCGCGGTTTTCAGATGAACGTGTTCTGGGATGCCCTGTTTTTCCCTGATCGGCTCCTTTACATGCTTGAAAAGAAGCGGGCCTGAGACAAGATCCTCGTAAGGCATGTCAACGTCCACCACGTTGTTTCTTACAAAAACATATCTGCCTGTGCTGTTGCACCTTGCCACGACCCTTGCGCATGCCCCCTTGTTTATGTAAGGCAGACCAATCTTTTCATTATATATATCCAGCACTTCCTGCGCGTGGTCTTTGTGAATGTAGATGAAGAATCTTTCCTGCGTCTCTGCCTCGAGGAGTTCTGTACTTGTTCTTGGTTCATTCTGTGGAATCATATCTCCATTTATTATAACGCCAAAGTTTTTGTGCAACTGTTCAGATGTGCTGCAAAGAAGTCCGGCAGCTCCCATGTCTTTTTTTGAAAACCTGATCTTCCAGCCTTCTTCCATTGCCCTGTCGACAACCATCTCTATTCCTCTTGTCTCGGCCTCCTGCAGATGAGGGTCAGGATCTTGCACAGCCTTTTCGTTAAGGTCTGTCATGGTCATGTCTATGGCCTGTGAAGCACCCTTAGTGCCGCCTATGCCTGTCGTGTCAGAGGCCTTGCCTATGTAGATGCCTACATAGTCATTGATGTCGTCGTCACCTGCGGGTATCTTGTTCGTCAGCAGGCGCTCCATTTCTTCCACGCTTACGGCCATCACGTTGACAAGGTTGTTGCCAGTGAATCCTGTATGATATTTTATTGAACCGTCGCCATGAGGAATCCCCATTGCGTTTGCGTAGTCCGCAATGCCCCTTGTTGTTTCATCCGTATGCTGCCTGACAGGATCCTTCATCGGGTTCCATCTCGGGTGACACTGTCTTCTTGCCTCATACACAGCATCCACTCTTTTCCCGTCATTTGCGGTATTGTCCCTTTCGTTGCCGCCTGTTCCAGTAGCTGCTCCAGGGTGGGCGCAGACATAGGAAGGCCAGTTGTGCGACTCTGAAGAATAAGAAAGAGTTATCAGCTTCCCTTTCGGCGTGACGAAGAAAGCTGCGCTTGCCGCCTCGTCACCGATGGCATGTATGTGATTGGGACCTGAAGTCGGGAGAATGGTCTTCAGATAAAAACGTGATGAACCGTAGCTCGCGTGCTCTGTGTCCATCGATTCTGAAGCGGATTTTTCCGTTGATGTAATTTTTCTCTGCAATACTTTTTCGAGGCGTTCGTCGCTTTCGGTAAATTCGCCGGGCTTTAGAAACTGCAGGCTATCCACAGTAGGAATATGATATTCGTCGTATTCTATTTTTTCTTCGTTCATCAGGATAACCTATAACCACAATGATGACGACATCTCTTCCATGTCAACGCCTTCGTAGGGCATTTCCAGTCCCTTGTAGACGACAACCGGATTGCCGTCGAAGCGGAATTTACTTTTGTGCAGCCCTATCTCGCCATTCGCAATTGCCCTTAGCGCAAAACGCAGCGCAGGCCAGTCACTCTCTTCCTTTTGTTTGTCCTGGTGTTTTTCTGCATCGTCGCTGCCTTTTTCAACAGGGCGCTTTCCCTTGTAGCGCGTCCACGGGCCTGACACCAAAACAGCTCCGCCGTCTGTTTCGGCATCCACAAGAATTATTGACGACCTAGTTCTTTCCTGGCCGTCATTCAGCGTAAGCGGTATAACATCCTGACCTTCGCCTCTGTACTTTCTGAATCCGGCTTCATCAAATATGTCCAGGCGCGCTGGGTGAACATTTATCGCGCGGTTATTGAACCTTCTCTGAAAAGGTCCTTTGAAAAATCTCATGTAACCCGCCAACACTGCAAAGTCAAACTGTATACCTTTCTCGTTTTCGTACCTGCACATTTCCTCGTATAGTTTCATGTTAAACTCATAGGACTTGCGCTCGTAGGCGTTCAATCCTTCAACAGTCTGCTGCGCCTTTGCCCAACTGCCACAGAATTCGTAGCCGTTAAGGGCTATGTGTTCTATCTTAAAACTGTCGGCATATTCGATCGCGCCGATATGATTGCCTGTTTTTTTATTAATAAGCTTGTCCGCATGACACCATAGAACGGGTCGAACAGAAGATTTGTATCGTATGATTCGACTTTGTCGCCCGGTGCCATTATGTTTCACCAATTATCTATCTTCTGTTTACTTCCCTCATTCCGATGTCTTTCCTGAAAAACATGCCGCCAAAAAATATTCCTCCGTTCTCTTCTTCTATCGCGCTGTAAGCCCTGTCTCGCGCCTCTCCGATAGTCTTTCCATACGCTGTTATGCCAAGGACGCGGCCGCCGCTGGTATATATTTTGCCGTCTTCTTGCTTTGTGCCTGCGTGGAATACGTAAACATCATCCCGCTTTTTATCAAGGCCTGTTATCAGCCTGCCTTTTTCAGGATTTTCCGGATAGCCTTTTGACGCAAGAACAACGCATACGGCATAGCCCGGCCGCCATTTTATTTTTGTGTCTTCCCCGCCAATCACGTTCATCATGACCTCATACATGTCTGATTCCATTAGCGACAGCACCGGCTGGGTTTCCGGATCGCCCATCCTTACGTTGTACTCCAGAACGAACGGTCTTCCTTCCTGTACCATGATGCCCGGATAGAGCGCGCCTGTGTATTTTATATCGCTGTTGTTCAAGCCGCTGGCTGTCCTGACAAGAACTCTGGCGTATATCTCCTTATCCAGATCATTATCAATAAGGGAAACAGGAGCGTAAGCGCCCATCCCGCCTGTGTTGGGACCATTATCTCCATCAAGCAGTTTTTTGTGGTCCTGTGACGGGAGCAGCGGAACAATCACGCCGTGTGACGGCCTTATAAACGCCATGTAGCTGACTTCCTCGCCTTCCAGTTTTTCCTCAATGACCACAAAATCGCCGGCTGATCCGAATTCCTTGTCAAGCATTATGCGCTTTATGGCGTCTTTTGCAAGCTCAGGTGTGCTTCCGTCTATCGAGCCCTTGCCAGCTGCAAGTCCGGACGCTTTGACATATACAGGACCTCTCCAGCAATTTTCTATGAAATTGACTGCTGATTTGTATGAAGGAAGTGCGCAAAAGTCTGGCCCTGGAACATCATATTTCTGCATGAACGACCTTGCTAATACTTTGTCGCCTTCCAGTTGCGCCCCATACTTGGACGGCCCGAAGATGCGCAAACCTTTACTGTCAAACAAGTCAACAATGCCGTCCACAAGCGGCTTCTCAGGTCCTACTACAGTAAGACCCACATGGTTCTCTTCTGCAAATTTTGCCATGTCATCATAAGACTTAAGCGGTACATTTTCACACTTTTCCTCGGTAGCAGTTCCACCGTTGCCAGG
>JAPLUZ010000004.1 GCA_026397375.1 Candidatus Aenigmatarchaeota archaeon
GTGATATTTGTTTATTGCTTCTGCTGTTATTACGCAGCGGTCCAGATCGCTGCAAAATATCCTGTCTATGCTTTCGTCCTTCAGGGCAATGGCGACCTTTTTTATCTGATGTTTCCCTTCTGAAGTGAGGGGAGAATCAGCAATCCCTATGACCCTGTTCATTCTGTTGGACTCAGTCTGTCCGTGGCGGACTGCTATTATTTTTGCCATTGTTATCAACTACATCCTAGATTCTTAAACTATAAGCCCCGGCGAGGAATGCGATGAGCGCAATGATCATCGCTATTTTCGAGAGCTTTGATGAGATGCGCGCCGGCGTGGCTGTCCCGGCAATGAAGGCAATATCAGCTATCACGACGAAAAACAGATAAACTTCATGGAACGTCTGCAGGAAATAGGGGACAAAACTGAGGCCCACCGCCGCAACGGTGAATATGTTTCCTATTAACTTCGCCTTGGGCACGCCGTATTTTATTGGCAATGTCGTTACATGCTCTTGCCTGTCGCCTAGGGTGTCCTCTATTGTCTTGTAGATCTCCCGGCCGACATTGGACAGGAATGCAAGCAATGCGAGCACAACGACAGAATAGTAATTTCCCATGATCAGACCGCCGTAGATGAAAGTAAGGCCGACAAGAAGGCTGATCGTCAGGTGGCCGGCTATCATTATTTGTTTTAGTTTTGCTGCATAGGCGCACAGCAGGAACGTTGCAAGCAGTGCGATGTAAAATGCGGTCTGGCTTATGTAATGATACGCAAGAAAATTGCCGACGATAAATAGCACAACAGCGTAAATCCAGGCAGACGTTTTTCTTATCTTTCCTGACGGTATGGGTCTTTTCGGCTTATTGATTTTGTCAATGTCTGCGTCGAATATGTCATTGACAATCATCCCGCCGCTGTTTATCAGGAAGACGACAAGCATGCCCATGAGAACAATGAAATTTGGTACGATCGTGGATCCGGCAACCACAGCAGCTATGTATACGGCGATGGCTGACATTATGCCATTTACCGGCCTGATTATCGAAAGATAGTGCTTCATGATAAGTCAATTGTGCCCGGTTCTTATAATGTTATCGCTAATGCTAAGGTGAAAAATATTGCCGTTTTAGAAGCTAAAAACACGATCTAAGAAGCTTAGTAAATAGAACTAGGTGCACTAGCAATCTTATGCCTTCAATCCTCGGCGTTCCTTTGCCTTTAATCTGAGGTTCTTTGACCCGCACTTCCTGCATTTTATTGAGCCACGCTTGACCCTGTCCGGAGTGGTTCTCATCTTTGCATTGCACGCCATGCATACAAACATGTTCAAGAACAATCGATTTGCGCATGCTTCGTTTATTTTCTTTCCCATATACATCCCTTTTCTTGAAAGAAAAGGTCTGTATCAATCCCAAAAGAACAGGTGATCTTACAGAACTTTCTTTCAATATTATTCTTTCTTTTTCTAAGTGCACTTATTTAAGCCTTCTTCATCAGCACCCTTTCACAGGATAATTGATAAGGTAATGCGAGAATTTTCTTGTCCAGTCTATCTTCCCGACAGGGTATTTTCTTTGCAGCGCGCTGCTGTTTAGGACCCTTTTTATGAGCAGCGCTGTTTTTTTTGCCGACGATTTTGTAGTATCTATCTCTATGATTTTTCTCTTCTGCTGCAGTGACTCTATCGATATTACATCCAGGATCTCTGCCTGTATGTTTTCATTTATTTTTTCTGCTTTCCACTTCTTTTTCTTCATCCTTTTTATCAGCACGTCAGGCCTGCACCTTAATATGACAACAATATTTGCCTTGGCCAGATGCGACAAATGGCCGTCAACTATATTTATTCCGTTTTTTATCTCCTTTCTTACAGCTGTTCTGATGTCCTTGGCGTCAACAATATTTATCATGCGGACCTTGTCCCAGTCTGATTTTATTTTCTTTTCTTTCACAAGCGAAGTAAGTGAAATAATATTTGCATTCATTTCCTTCTTCAATATTTTCACGACAGAAGTCTTCCCGACGCCAGGCGTTCCCGTAATTGCTATTACTTTCATAATCATTCATTAATGGTGTCAGTAAACTTTAATACAAGGAACACCGCTATCTTCAAACAATGGATTACTAAGCGGTATTCCTGTATAAGAGAATACGGTGGATTCTCTTTATAAGTAAGACAAAAAGAGCTCTGCCTTTTGGTAGAAATTAAAAAAATCATGATTATTTGTTCTTACCTGCCAAACAGGCTGAAAAAGAAGTTTGCTATAGAAGAAAAGAAGTTGGCTATAAAATCAAAAACACCGCCTGTTTTTATGGTTTCTTCGACGAAAACCGTTGCCGAATAGGGCGTAAGCGTATCTCCTGCTATGGAAACAACCAGCTGCTTTTCTCCCGGATTTATTGCTGTCAGGTTTTCTACTATTGTTTTTTCCTCGTTTTCTATGAATGTCTGGTATGTTTCCTGCCTCTGGCCGTCAAAGTCCACAGCCAGCCTGACCGTTTTCGAGAATCCGATATTTTTTGCTGTTATGTTTATCAAAAAGGAATCGCCTTCTTTGACAGACGCCGGCGCCTGGACAGAAAGATTAAATTCTTTTTTGTCCACGACATTTATCGTCTTCTTTGCCAGGCTTCCTTCTGAATAAAGATAAAATACATAGCTGCCAGGCCTGCTTATGGAAAGGGCCCAGTCTTTGGCTTTATTCTCGTCAAAATCCGGCGAATAAAATACAAAATCCGACGATGCAATACCCCTCAATGTAAATAACTCGTTTGTTGCAACCACGTCAGGCCCGCTTATCAGCACCCGACCAGTTACCGGCAAACGAACCGCCTTTATGTTTTTGTCCTCGCTGCTTCCCACCTGGTCATATACAGTGACTGGGCACGAATAGGCATTTTTTCCGTCAAGTTCCTTGTAAAACCAGTAAACTGCTTTAGCGCCGCACGAGAAGAAATTCCTGTCTTTTTCATATACTTCAAAGACAGAGCCTCCGTGCTCGTCAACACACGGCTGAATTCCCATCTGATTAATTGCGCAGGTCAGCGAGCTGATATCCGCTTTTACGTAGCCATATCCGCCAATTGGCACGTCTTTTCCTGACAAGGCAATTGCCGTGACATTCTTCACCGTATAATCCAGTATGTCCACGCTGTCTGTGTAAAGGCTCTGCTGGTCGTCGGAAATAGGAATTATCTTTCCTGATCCAAAGTATGTCAGCGTCTCTGTTTGATTGTCGTCCAAAAGATTGCCTGTTTTTATGTGCGTGGCATCTATGTAGCCGCCCTCCAGCCACGTCGGGTCGAACGGGATCCACGACCCATCAGACGCAAGGACTTCCACCCACGTGTGGCCTATGAGTTTTTTCTCCATATTGGAATAGGCATAGCCCACAACATATCTTGCCGGTATGCCTGACGCGCGCAGCAGAGCTGTGAGCAGGTTTGCGTGCTCTACGCACACGCCTCTTTTATTTTCATACGTCCACTGGCTGTCTTCCCTGGCATTGAGCAGCGTTATGTCATACGTCACATAATTGTAGACAAATTCTGTGAGCCTGGCCACATTATCCCACGTCTTTTCATATGGATAGGCAGCCTTCCTTATGTCATCGGTTATAATTATGGAATCCGACTGGCCAAGATATTTTTTATCATAGCCTATCTCCGAAGAGGGATTGACATATTTTGCGCTGTTCTTTACGGTTATCTCTGCTTTGTAATTCACAATGCCGTAGGGAGAAGGCCAGCCCAGGATTATTACTTTATTGCCCAGAGTGTCATTGCTGTAACGCCACTGCATATCCTCGTTTGACGTAATATCCAAATTCTGTATCCCTTCCTGCGGTACGTATAACGTAAGGTTCGCCCGCTGTACAGACCCCTCTATCTGGAGCTGGCCTGCTTTGGTGATCTTTAGAGTTATGTCATCAACGGCCTTGGAATTGAAGTCTGCATGAGCTATGCCGGCTATGCTAATTGCAAGGAGAATGGCCAGAATAACAACGGCCCTCATGCTCCTAGATCGCTTTTACACATTATTAAAAGTTTTATGGTTTTTAGTAAGCAAGGCAAACTAAGGGAAAATGCAGTGGTAATAATGCTTGAAAGTATCTGGACTGAAAAATACCGGCCCAAGAGGCTAGAGGAAGTCATAGGCCAGGAGCACGTCGTGCCAAGGATAAAGTCTTTTATTGAAAACAAGTCCCTGCCTCACTGCATGTTTACAGGCCCGGCCGGCTGCGGAAAAACCACTGTCGCCCTGTGCATTGCCAATGAAATGTTCAAGGACCAGTGGCACGCAAACTTCCTGGAACTTAATGCAAGTGACGAAAGAGGCATAGACACGATCCGCGTCAAGGTCAAGGACTTTGCCAGAACCCTGCCGATAAACGGCCAGTTCAAAATTATCTACTTAGATGAGGCTGATTCTTTGACAAAGGACGCACAACATGCATTACGCAGGACAATGGAGACCTATTCAAGCATCTGCCGGTTCATCCTTGCGTGCAATTATGCCGGCAAGATAATACCGCCTATACAATCCCGTACTGCGGTGTTCCGATTCTCAGCACTAAGCGAAAATAATGTTGTTGAATATTTAGAAAATATTGCAAATAAGGAAAAGATTGATTATTCAAATGAAGCGCTTCGTTTCATCTACAGCATATCTGAGGGCGACATGAGAAAAGCTATCAATATTTTGCAGATGGCTTCGACAACAGGTTCCGTTAACATTGAATCCGTCAAGAGCGTGACCAGCAAAATGGAGCCCGCTATTGTGAAACATATGCTTGACACAGCTATTGCCGGAGATTTCCCTGCAGCAAGAAAGCAGTTATTATCCCTGCTCTTCGAGAAGGGCATAGCAGGCGAGGACGTGATAAAGGATATCCACAGCCAGATTATCGCCGCGCAGATGGACGATTCAAAGAAATTATCCATCATTGAGAAGGTCGGCGAATACGAATTCCGCCTGACAGAAGGCAGCAATCCCCAGATACAACTGGAAGCCCTGCTGGCGCAGATCGCTTTATTGTCAAAAAAGTAGGTCAATTTCTAAACTATTAAAATACTCATAGCAAAATCATCAAGAAAGCCGAAGTGGCTCAGACAATCTTTCCCGAAAGATTGATCAAAGGGGAAGATTGGAGAAATGGTAGAGCACCCGACTCATAATCCATACCTTTCTTTCAAAAAGAAAGGTTTGGATCAACCCAAAGAAACTGTGGTTGATTGTTATGAGTTTTGAGATGCGTCTAAAAAATGCATCTGTGACAAAACAATGAGAAATCGGGAGGTCGTGGGTTCAA
>JAPLUZ010000051.1 GCA_026397375.1 Candidatus Aenigmatarchaeota archaeon
ATTTAAGCTTGAATTATTATCAGATATTATGATACAGTGGTTCGCGTTCAATTTCATGGTGATGATAGTTTCGCTGTCGCTGCTGTTCGGCATAAAGAACGGCATAGCGAATACGATAGCGATTATACTGATCGTTGTCACACTAATACTGATAATCAAGGACTTTTTCGTTGTAAGGGGCTAAGCAATGGAAAGCTTTATAAGTTCTAAAATATAACGTATGTTATATGAAGAAACCGTACGTTATAAAAGAAAACCATAAACTCTACATAGACACAGGAATACAAAAAGTTGTCAATATTTTGTTCAAATATCCCGACAAGGAGTTCAGTTTGAGTGATTTGGCAAAGGAGGCTGGCGTGGCAAAGGCGAACATAGGAGCTATGCTTGAGCAACTTAATCGTGCGAATTTTCTCGAAATAATCAGGCTAAGCAAGATATGGAGAATAAAGGCAAGGCAGGAGTCGTGGGAATTTAGACGAGCCAAAATGATCTATAACTATAACATGATTTATCAGGCAGACCTTGTGAACTTTCTAAACGATTATTACAAAAACCCAAAGGCTGTCATACTTTTTGGCAGCTTCCGCCGTGGGGAAGATATAACGAATTCAGACATAGATATAGCAGTTGAAACCGACCGCGGGGAGTACAGGATAGAAGAAATAAAAGAATTGTCAGAAATAGAAAATTTCATGGAAAGGAGAATACAAATCCATCTTTTCAACAGAAAGAATGTTGATATCAATGTATTCAATAACATAGCGAATGGAATTGTTCTGTCGGGATTTCTGGAGGTCAAACCATGAAGAAAGAAGTCGTAGAAAGCCTGTTAAAATCAGGGCGTATCCGTATACGTCAAAAGGATAACGAGAGGATAAGGTCGATGATAAAGTCCGCCGAGATAAATGCAAACGTTGCTAAAGGTGTGATAATAAATGAGAACAGCGCAACACTGGTATTTCGCGAAATATACGAATCCCTGAGACAGCTTGGCGACTCAAAGTGGTGGCTATTTGGTTATGAACCTGAAGACCATGAAATAAGTCTGGAAACACTTAAGGAAATGAACATACGGGAAAAACTCAGGCTGAATCATATTGACAGATTCCGTAAGATAAGAAACGACGCCAACTACCGCGGCTACAGAACCACCGTCGAACAGGCAAAGGAGATCATTGAATTTTGGGATAAATGCGGAACAGAGATAGCAAAAATACTCATGAAAGAAGCAAAATATTAGGAGAATGTGATAGCATGATCAAGACAACAAGGAACAACAGAAGGACAAAGCCTGACTATCAGATAAAACTGGCAAAGGAAAGGATAGACATCCTGGCAAAAGAAGCGGAAAAGGCGCATGCAGAAAATCCAAAAATGGCCAGGCGCTACTACAAGCTGGCAAAAAAGATAGGCATGCGCTACAATGTTAAAATACCCACGGTCGTGAAGAGAAAATTCTGCAAATGGTGTTTCTCTTTCCTGTCGGAGGGATGGCGTTTGAAAAAAGGCGTGATGCGCAACACGTGCAAAACATGCGGCAAACACATTCGTTACCCTTATAAACCTATGCGCCATAAATAAGGAAAGAAAGTAAGGCAAAAATTAATCCCGCATTTATTTTCTGCAAAAAACGGGATTCTTTTCGGGCTTTACTTATTGGAGATTTTCATGTCGTCAATACAGGATGTAAAATCAAATAAATTGGTAGAAACTTTAGCAGAAGAACTGCAGGCCACGATAAAGGCGCCTGAGTGGGCTTCTTTTGTAAAAACAGGCGTTAACAGGGAAAGGCCGCCTGAGCAGAAAAACTGGTGGCACCTTAGGGCGGCAAGCATTCTCAGAAGGATATATTTAGACGGGCCTGTCGGTACACAGAGGCTGCGCACTTACTATGGCGGTTTGCATCGGCGCGGGCACAAGCCGGCACATTTTGCAAGGGGGTCTGGAAAAGTGATACGCGTGCTTTTGCAGGATCTGGAAAAAGCAGGCTATATTAAGAAGGAGAAGAAGGGACGCTCCATAACAGGCGCTGGTGTGAAATTGTTAAACAGCGCTGCAAGGAAACTGAAATAATGCTTCTTATGTGATATTTATGGCAGACGACGAGGAAGCTATAAGGCGCATCATGCAAAAAAGAATGCAGGAGCAGATGCAACAGCAGGCCGAGTCGCAGATGCAGCAGGCCCAGCTGGAAGCCGCGCTCAAGGTCATAACATCGCAGATACTCGACACAAAAGCAAGGGAGCGTTTGTCAAACCTGAAGTATGTAAAGCCCGACCTTGCGATTCAATTAGAAATGTACCTGGCACAATTGTATCAGTCAGGCCAGCTGCGGACAAAAATAACAGATGAACAACTGGTAATGATTTTAAGAAAGCTCACAGAAAAAAAAGAAACAACAATCAAGAGGAAATAATACATTAAGGGAAACTAGTTTCCCTTATAATCTATACTTAATCCCTTCTATGGGACTATAGTAAAATAAAAGGAATATAATATGTCAGCGAGAAAGCCGTTTGGAAAGAAAATAAAACTTATAGCAGCCCACAGGCAAAGTGCGCCGCGCTGGGCAGACATAAGGAAATACTCTTTGAAGAGGGCAAGAACACGCAGAATTCGCGTGACAACGAAGCACTGGCGTCGCGGCAGAATAAAGGTGTAGGCTATGTCAAACTTAACGCCCGAAGCCTACGTGGCATGCAGGACCGGTGACATTGTTGTTCCCTTGGTAAGGCAGGCCTTCGAAGAAAGCATGAAAACCGGAAAAGCAGGGAAAAGGTTCACTAGGGCGGTGACCGGCACGGTGCATGAAATATACGGACTTCAAATGAAAGCCTACGAAGGCCTTGAAAAAAAAGATCCGCACGCCCCAGAGATATACTTAACAGAAGAACAGGCAAAGGTAATATTCAATCAGCACCTTACAATGAACGGACTTCCAAAAATCCGCTGAAGTGATGAATATGGCCGAATGCATGAACAGGGAAAGAAACAAAAAGAACTGTCCCTGCCAGGAACTGGATTGCCCGAGGCGCGGCATGTGCTGCGAGTGCATCGCATACCACAGGAACAGCAAGCAATGGCCTAAGACGGCATGCATGAAATAAGTGATAATCATGGCAGAAAAAGTAGAAGCGAACAAGAAAGAGAAAATAATTACAGTCCCGCTCAGGAAAGTTTACAAAAAGTCGGAGCGCAAGCGCGGTGCCTATACGCCACGCTACCTCAGGGACTTCATAAAGAAAAGCACAAAGGTCATAAATGTAAAACTGGGTGCCGAGCTAAACAAGGCTCTGTGGGCGCGCAGCATAAGAAGGCCTCCAAGGAGCGTGCGCGTGAAAGTTCTCATAGAGGCAGGCACTGCAAAAGTAGAATTGGTTGGCTACGAATACAAGGAATTCAAGGCAAAGCCTAAGGAAGAGAGAAAGGGCGCAAAGGAGAAACTGATGGGGAGACTGGGACCAAAGGCCGCGCAGAAGCAGGAAGAGGAAAAGAAGATAGAAGGAGAGAAGTCACCTGAAAAAGCCCACGATCACCAGCACGATTCCAAGGAAGAAATTAACAAGTGATAATTAAACTAAGAACTTCAGGTTTTCTTATTCTATTTTTGTGATATTTGTCCCAACACTGTTTCCTGTTCTGCTCTTTGCCTTGCTTCTTGTTTTGCCAGTTGAGCGTCATAAAGAACCCGTTCCATGGTTGTCAGAAGATCAATCAGGTCGTATGGTTTTGAAACAAAGTCTTCGGCTCCAAGCTTTTTTGATTTTAATGCATTTTTCAGTTCCGCAAATCCTGTGATAACAATATAACTTGTTTTAGGATTTATTTCCTTTATTTCTTTCAAGAGGTCAAAGCCATCTCCTTCGGCCATGTTGGAAAGATGCGTATCGCCCAACACAAGATCAGGCTCGTCCGATTTATACATATTCAGTGCTTCAGCTTTGGTAGATGCTGTGCGAACTGCATAGCCTTCTCCTTCCAGCTCAGCTCCCAGAACGGTTCTGAAAGCATCCTCACCACTGACAAGCAGAACTTTCTGTATTTTTCCTTCGTATTCCGGCATAATAATCTTGTCATACTATCAACACAACGCTTTTAAGTCTTTTCGAGATAATTTGGTTTTATGCAACTGTCAGGTCAGGTGTTTTCCGGCGCAATGCGGGGCAAGCAGCTGATTGAGCTTTATCACGCCAGGCTGTCCGGCATTCTCGGGTTCCAGCCCTACCAAGGGACAATGGACATAAAATTGGAAAGAGCAATAGACATAACACACTGCGCAACAAAGGCGCTGGATCATATGCTCATAGACGGGTCAAGGATGGTTTACGCATATCTCGCGCCGGTCACTCTGATAATCCACGGCCAGAGATACGACTGCTGGATAATGCAGCAGGCAGACGGCGTCTACAGCAGGGATATCGTAGAGGTCGTGGCAAAGGACAGGCTCAAGGACAAGTTCTCAATAGAAGACGGCGACACAGTGATTGTGGAGCTTACTGAGCTGAAGCAACCGCAAACCTTCATGCAAAAGTTTGTTTCTAAAACCAAGGCAGGCGTAAAGCAGGTAAGAAAGAAGAAGTAGGCTTATACTAATTTTTGAATTGGAAAGACACGCTTTATTGCAGTCTTTACGTCAGGAGAATCAATTTTAAATGTGCTTCCAAACCTTGAATAATAAAAATAGCCATCATCTGATATTAAAATAATGGAGCTGTTGTGTTTGTTGCTTGATTTTACTGCAGCATCACCACCTTTTTCAATGTTTTCTTCCCGCGCGTCGCAGACAACACCTTTTATGCGTTCTCCTTTGTGCAAATCAAATGCTTCATGCATGTAATTTGACGTCAGGACGTCGTAACCTTCTTTTTTCAATTCAGCGTCAAGGTCGGCCAGGACTTTATTATCGTAGCCGAGAAGCAAAAGTTTTTTTTGCCGATTTTCTTGCACTATGTTTCTTTTTTCATTATAATTACGTACAAGGCGATCCATCGTATTACTGAGGTCTTGAAAAGAAATTGGCAACGTAAATAAATGGTCCAAATCTATACTTTCCGCGATTATTGCGTTTTCCATTGTGTATCCTCCGTCCAAAGCCACAACAGGCAGGTGCGGAGTTTTTTCTTTTATCTCGGCCAGAATTTTGAAGTCCGTTTCGTCGCTGCCGCCAGTTCTGATATGGTATACAATTATATCCGGGGCGTTCGTGCTGTACAAATCCAAAAACTCAGACAGCGTACTCGCCGGAAAAACTTTGTAGTGTTCACTTTCCATACGATGCCTGCTGCTATCAAGAAGGCAACTTTCGTAGCTGGCAAGCAAAACGTTTCCTTTGCAACTTTTCATGGGCCTACTATCAAAGTAATATTTATAAACGCCCAGCAACAGGGTATCTGTCATTACCTCACTTTAAAACCCTTTTCTCCAATAAACTTGAGTAGATACGTATGTCAGAAATTCTGAGAACAAATTTCAACGGCGACCCGAACCTAGGCTTGTATGGCTTTGCAACGGACAAATACTGCTTGCTTGGTTTACAGATGGGCAAGGTCGGCAAAGCGCTAGGTGTGCCTATGCACATGTGCAAGATACTGAACATGGACATGGCTGGTCTTTTCGTCGCCGGAAACAGCCAGGGCATAATTATTTCCGATTATGTGAATGACTATAACTCTATGCAGCTGAAGCAGCTGTTTGACAAAATACTTGTCCTGAATACGAATTACACAGCTTTAGGAAATTTGATAATGATGAACGACCACGGCGTAATTATCTCGCCGTTTATCAAGAAATTCAGAAAGACGATAAGCAATTTCTTTAATCTGCCGTGCGAGGCTGCGACAATATCAAAGCAGAAAATTGTCGGAAACCTGGGCTTCGCGACAAATAAAGGCTGCCTGCTCCATCCAAAGGTAAAGAAAAGCGAAATGGAAATAATTGAAAGAGTTTTGTCTGTAAAATCTGATATCGGCACGGTGACTTTCGGGTCGTCCTACCCAGGGGCGGGCCTGATCGCAAACAGCAACGGATTTGTAGTATCGGATCGCACAAGCGGGCCGGAATTGGGGCGCATCACAGAAGCACTGGGATTTATATAAC
>JAPLUZ010000073.1 GCA_026397375.1 Candidatus Aenigmatarchaeota archaeon
GGTCTTCCTTGACGCTGTCGCCCTCCTTTACGCGCCACTTCACTATTTCCCCTTCTACTATGCCTTCGCCCACGTCTGGAAAACGGAATTCGAACATTACAATCACTAGAAACTCATGACCTGCTTTATCGCACGCACAACGCGGAAAGAATCAGGAATATAATAATCTTCCAGCTTTGAATATGGTGTCACAACGTCATAACCTGTTACCCGCACAATGGGCGCCTCTAAGCTGAGTATTTCCCTTTCAGATATGCGGGCGGATATTTCAGCGCCCACGCCAAAGGATCGCGGCGCTTCATGCACAATGACAACGCGGCCTGTCTTCTTTGCCGACGCAAGCAGGGTTTCTGTATCCAGCGGTGATATCGTCCTTACATCTATTACTTCACAGTCTGCTTCGCCTTTCATCTTCTCAGCAGCATCCATGCACGTGCGGACCATGGAACCCCATGCTATTAGTGTAACATCATTGCCTTCTTTCCTTACATTGGCTTTTCCTATGGGTACTGTGTAATCTGTCTCAGGCACGTCTTCTTTTATGGCTCTGTATATGCGTTTTGGTTCGAAAAATATCACAGGATCAGGATCCCTTATAGCAGCTGTCAGCAGGCCTTTTGCATCGTATGGTGTTGAGGGAATAACAACTTTTATCCCAGGCACATGCGCAAAATAAACTTCAGGTGTCTCGCTGTGGTGCTCCAGCGCCTTTATTCCGCCGCCATAGGGAACGCGTATTACCAGGTGACAGTTGAACCTTCCCCTTGTCCTGTTTCTTATCCTGCTCATATGCGACACAATCTGGTCAAAGCCGCCGTAAATAAAACCGTCAAACTGTATTTCTGCAACAGGCTTCATGCCGCCCAATGCCAGGCCAATCGATGTCCCGACAATGCCTAATTCCGACAGCGGAGTGTCTATTACCCTGTCCTCGCCGTATAACTGAAATAATCCCTCTGTTGCACGGAACACGCCGCCATTTTTCCCGACGTCCTCACCCAGCACAAGGACTTTGTCATCCCGTTCCATTTCCTCTCTCAGCGCAAGATTAACAGCCTGGACTATGTTCATTGTGGTCATTACCGATCCCTTTTTGCTAATGTCTCTATCAGCTGCTGTCTTTTTTGGTTTGATTTTAGAGTTCTCATATAATATCTTCCCATTAATTTTTCTTGATTAATCTTCTTTTTTGGAAAAAGAAGATCACCTGGCCACACCTGTTTTTGTATCGTCGTTCTTTGACGACGATTTGTCATCACTTGTAATATTACCATCCTTCTCATTTTCAATTTCCTGCATTTCCTTCATTTGTTCGTCAAGCTCAGCAGGCATTACAGCGTACAGGTGCTTGAACATCTCCTCTGGCTGCTGCTTGGGTATGTTCTCAAAATCTTTTACAGCCTGCTCTATTTTCTCACTGGCAGCTTTCCATGTATCCTCTCTTTCCGTGTCAGTGAGGATTTTCTTCTTTTTCATGTACAATTCCAGCCTTTTGATAGGGTCTTTTTTCTTCCATGCTTCAACTTCTTCCTGGTTTCTGTATTTTTTCTGGTCATCAGACGTTGTGTGGTCGCCTATCCTGTATGTGAAGCATTCGATCAGCGTAGGCCCGCCGCCTGAGCGGGCTTTATCCACAGCCTCTTTAACAGCGGAATAAACAGCGAAAATATCATTCCCGTCAACACGTATGCCTTCGAATCCGTAAGCTATCGCTTTCTGCGCCAATGTTTTTGCACTCGTTTGCCTGCTAACAGGAACAGAAATAGCCCACTGATTATTCTGGCACAAAAAAACGCACGGCAATTTGAAAACACCAGCAAAGTTCATTCCCTCGTGAAAATCGCCCCTGCTTGTAGCTCCGTCGCCGAAGTATGCAACAGCAACAGCCTTCTCCCTTCTGAGCTTCATTGCCCACGCCCTTCCAACAGCGTGTGGTATCTGCGTGCCAACAGGAACCGCAGGCGGCATCATGTTTATGTGCTCTGGTATTTTTGCTCCTCTTTCGTCGCCTGCCCAGTAGAGCATATACTGAGAAATGGGAAAGCCCCGCACGATAAAGACGCCGTGCTCCCTGAAAGAAGGAAATACCCAGTCGTCTTCCTGCAAGGCCATGGCAGAGCCGACGGCACTTGCTTCCTGTCCTAAAGACAGACCATAAGTTCCCATTCTGCCCTGCCTCTGCAGCAGAAATATCTTCTCGTCCATTGTGCGCGTCAGAACCATGAGCTTGTACATCTTGATGATTTCTTCCTTGCTCAACTTAGGCATTAGCTTTGTATCAACCTTGCCTGTCTCGTCCATTACCTGAAGGTATTCGACTTTGAATTCTTCTATCGTTTTCTTGGGCATTTTAACCACTAATTACAATGCAATTACGCTTAGAATTAATTATGGCCGACGGTAAATAAAGGTTTTTGCCGAAGAAGTAATCAGCAAGTCTTCTTTTCACTTTTAAACCTTTATTAGCGGTCTTTGACAATTATTTTTTAATGTCGTCAGAAGAGGACCTGAAAAAAAGAATAAAAGAAGCTTACTATCAAGAGGGAAGGCCGTCCACAAAGAAATACATGCTCATTCTTGCAGTCATTATACTCGTTGTTATAGGATTTTTTGTGTATGATTTTTACATGCCAAGTCAGTACTTTGGAGACCAAAGCACCGCGACAACCGTAAGAACACAGGAAGATGCGCAGCGGGTCACGCAAAATACGTCCCAGTCGCTGAAAAACACCGTAAATAACCTTGACAATATACTAAAGGGGATTGGATGACCAAGAAATATTTCGCTGCTTTTTTAATCCTATTAATTCTGTTAGCCCCAGTTATGGCAGACGATGTGAATTCTGGTGCACCTCTCTCAAATAAGATTGAAAAGCTCAACCTTGCCTTCAAGCTGGAAAACATAAATGCGGATCTGATAGACGCCCAGAGTAACATAAACGGCGTGATAAACCTCTACAGACAGCAAAACCAGCCAATAAGCATGCTTGAAGATTCGATAAAGGAGATTGAAAATGCAAAAAACGAGATAAAAAATTTGAAATCGCTGCTGGCCAATACGGAAGACGTAAGCAGCATTAATGAGACCGTAACAAACAGCATAAAAAACATCAGGATCTCTGTTGTCAGCGCCTTGAAAAATATCATGGGCCTGGACGGCAGCGAGATTAACAGGATAAACTATGTTCCCGGGCAGGTTATAGTAAAGCTGAGGTCAGGCTGCACCCCCAGCCAGGTCCAGCAAGAGGTATTACCTATTTCACTTGTTTCCACAAATGCGATGACAGGCGAACTTCTTGCTTCTGCGGACTATACGCAGGCCATAACCCAGGGCATACAGCAGGAAAGCCTGCAGACCATGGTAAGCAATCCGGACAGTTTTGACAGGGCAAATGGCCTGGACAGGGTATATACTTTGGATTCATCCTCGCTGCAGCAGAAAGGCCAGCAATACCTGGAGACCGAAGCAATAATAGACAACACCGTGCAAACCTATGAAATTGATACCGCTACCGGGAAGGAAACAATAAATTCCCTGAATCCCATCGACCCCTACACTCTTGGACTATACTCCAAATACAAGAACCAGCCATGCGTAGAAGAAGTGGGATTAATACCTGTGATGAGGCTGGCTGATGCAAACTATAATACAGATGTAACCGGACCAGCAGCAAATCCAATACAGGCAGTGAAAAGTAAATCCTACCCAGTTGATAATTTCTTCAGCAGCCTGGCAGGCAGCATAATTTCCAGACTTAATTCAATAACAGGGATGGCTGCAAATAAAATAACAGGAATGGCGCAAGCAACCGGCAGCTGCAGCGGAACCCCGCAGGCAATTGTAATATGTTCTATGTTTGATTCTTACAACTGCGGCAAAGTCAGCAGATGCCAGTATAACGGAGAACAGACAAATTGTGAGGACAAAAGGGGAAGCCAGCAGGATCTGACATGTAGTGAAATAGGAAAAGACCTGTGCATGAACTATGTTGGCTGCTATGTAGCCTGTGGAAGTGACAGTAACTGTCCCAGCAATTCTATTTGCAATCCGGCAAACAGTCGGTGTGAATCTTACCTGGACCTGTCACCGGGCAACAGCCCGATAAAAGAAAAGGTGTTTGACCAATCAGGCCAAAAAATAAAACTGAAGAGCAAAGTCTACGATTTCGACCTCCGGACAAAGGATAGTATGGGCAGAGACGCTAATGGCTTCAGCATAACCCTGTCAGGAGATAACATGATCTTTGACTGCAACGGCGCCACACTGAACATGAAATACAGCAGCTACATTAGTGGCAGTTATGAAAACAGTTTGTCCCCGTGGGGTTCAATAATAAAATCCACAGGAAATAATAACGAAATAAAAAACTGCAAGTTTGTTGTCAAACCAGCAGATTCCCTGTCACTGCAGCCGGCTGCAATAATAACGTCAGGAACGACAAAAATTAATGGTAATACTTTTGATCTGCAGTCTTCTACCTTTGGCCTGGTAGCCGATGCCTCTGCGGATGTCTCAGGGAACACCTTTACAGGAACCCAGAAAACCAGCGGATTCTCAGGAACGGCTATCCTCATAAATACAGCATCAGGAAGCACGACAATCCATGAAAATAATTTCCTGAATAATGA
>JAPLUZ010000062.1 GCA_026397375.1 Candidatus Aenigmatarchaeota archaeon
TATGTCATGGCCAAAAATAGGTAGTTTGGTCTGATTTGTAAATAAATAGAAATGGAAATAAAAAAAGAAAAACCTAGACTTTCAGTTTTTTCACATATCTCTTCGATACATCAGAAACTGCGTCCTTCATGCCAAGTCCAAGTGCCAATGCAATGCCCAGTCCCATCGACGCTATGATGATCAACAGTATGTTGTTTATGAGCGTAGATGACAAACCGAGTATTGGCAGAGCCAGTGCTATGGATACATAGATTATGAAGAAGAATAGTATCTTGCCAACCATAGCTCCCCAGAGGGTCTGCGTCTTCTTGATGTGGCTTTTTATGTATTCACCGAGTGCGTAGCCGACAACGAGAATCAGCGAGGCTCCTATTATTTTTGGTATGAAGTTTGTTATCTCAGCAATCCAGAGTGCAAGTTGAGTTACTCCAAGAACGTCTCTAGATAGGGCTGCGGATATGAATGCAAGGTAGATCCACCAGCGGGTTATCACAGCGAAGATGCTGCTGAAACTGTAGATGGGCTTGTGGGTCTCGTGCACATAGTAGTCCACTTTTACTTTTTCTAGGACTTCTTTTACAACCCTGCCTACGACCTTTCCAACCACCAGGCCTATTACCAATAGGATGACGGCTGAAATAAGGCTCGGTAGGAAATCAACTGCACTGGCCGTGAGATTCGCTAATACATCAGCCAATACCATTTTTTTTGCCTCCAATAAGATATTTACTATTAGTTTTTGCGCAAGTCTGTTAATAAAGGTTTGGGTACGACTAAATTACGGGGGAATTACACTACATTTTGGCAAAAACGAGAATTGCGGTATTACGGGCATGTGAAAAATCACCATGCCAGAAAACGGGTGGTATGTTCAGGTATCAAAATCTTTATATGGCATCCTTTCTAAAATATTTGAGTCGGCAAGAGGGCATCTCAGTCCTGGGATTATCCAGGATGGCGTCTTTGACGCCTTCATGAGCTCTGATCTGGCCGACGCATATTTTTCTTCAATTTTAACGGAATACACAAAAACGCATAGAAACTTGTCAAATTTTCGGTTGTTTTCTGCTATACCGCCCCTGGAAATCGAAAATAACCAATTTCCTAGGACATTCTAAGAATCTTCGCAAAACCGGGAAACAGAGCCGTTTCTTTACTAGGAATGTTTATTTATTTGTTGAATCAAAACTAACACCTGTGCCGGAGTCGCATAACCTGGTCAGTGCACCAGTCTCGAATGATTTTCTTTAGGAAAGAAAATCAAGCAGGAAAGACAAAAAAGACAAGAATGACGAGTTAACTGGCGCCCTTCGGGGCTTGCAGGTTCAAAACCAATCCCTTTCTTGAAAGAAAGGTCTTGGTGAACCCCAAAGAACAATGGGTTTCGCCGAATCACGATTGGTGAAATTCCTGCCTCCGGCGCTTTTAATGTTTATTTCTTATAGGTTTTAAAGAGGGGTTCCATGATAATAGATTTATCAGTAGGTCTTACAGATTTTGATGAGTCTAGACCACTCCATATACAATTCGATCCAACCAGTGGTTTTGACGCTCTTTATTACTCAAAAATATCTGGCCACTACAGTTCTCTTATTGAAATGCGGGCACGAAATGTTTTCCCAGGGTGCTATTTAATCACCGGAAATGAGGAACAAGGGTACAGACTTGAAAAGGAAATCTCTTTTAATAAGCACAGACCTCTGGCATTAGTAATCCCTATGTGAATTTCTTTTTTAAACATCTAAATTCTAAGTTAGTGATATTGCCGGCTTGGCAGAACTAGGTAAATGCGCGTGCCTTGAGAGCACGAGTGGCATCGCCACACGCAGGTTCAAAAAGCCCTTTTCTGAGGAAAAGCGCTTGCGGAAAACAAGCATGGCTGGAATTTCCTGCAGCCGGCGCTCATAGTTGATAACCATGGATCTGTTTCTGACAAAGGACGAGAAGATAGAGGCATTGGAGAAGAGGATACAGGCGCTGGAAAGGAGGACAGACAGGAATATAGCCACCTTAAACGAGTCCTTTTTGACTTTCCAGGACGTCATCATTGGGATGCAAAAAGAGAACACAGAAATAAAAAAGGACAGGGATTTCCTTCTGGAGCGCTATAAGGAAGTTATCAGAAGGATAGACGAAAAGACCAACATATCCAGAGGCATATTTGCACCTGTGAAAAATGAGATAAAGGAGAGCGCAAATTTGATAAGAGACATTGTTTTGGAAGATTTGGACCCTGAAAGGAAGAATATAGATGACCTGTTTGAGCTGGTAATGAAAAGCAGAAAAATGGACATAAAATCTGCTGCCAGAAAGCTCGCTATTTCTGAAGAGCAAACAAAAATATGGGCTGACAAGCTTCAAAACAAGGGACTAATAAAAATTAATGGAAATACTATGACAAAAACGTAATTGCTAAGATAAGGGACATGCCAATTGTTTCCATTACTCATACGCCGAACTTTACTTTGTGTTCTGCATCTAGGCGCAGCCAAGAATAGGAAGAGTTGACAGGAGTGCCGCTTTGCATAGCCGTGTCAAAGTAGAGATAATCCACAGCGCTCTGGTCCTGCTTGACAGGCAGGCCATTTGCTTGAAGCTCAGGCAAATTGACTATTGTCTCTAAGCCGATATTTGTGATGCCCTGATATTTCGGGCCTATTGTCAATCGACCTTCCAGTCGGTCCAGGAAGCTAGGCCCGCTGGTGGAGCGCATGTAGAACTTCTTTGCAACGGCGTAGTCCAAATTTTGCTGGCCGAAGACTGTAATGTTAGGTATTGTGATTGTTCTTTTGATAATGCCATTTGTCTTTAATGTGTACAATGGGTCGATAAAATCGCCTATGGGTATTACTGATGATCCGCCATAAAGACGGTCAAGGCGCATGGTTCCTGTTTTGTCGGTTACATTAACAATTAACTGGACGGAGACGAGAAGATTGTAGTTATCGCTTGGCACGATAGATAAGCTAGCAAGTCTTGCGGATGTGTTAAATCCAAAAGACTGGCCTTTTTGTTTTAGCTGGATTATCCAGGAATTGAACGTAAAGTCTAATGTAGACAAATTGCCATAGAGCGTGCCGTTGGTCATCAGTTCCTTTAGCCGGACTTCAGCGTCGTCTAGAGGGACACCTGTTGTATCAACATGCACAACAGCAGAGTCGACGGCCCTTTTTGAGATTATGTAGCTTGCCCTGGGCAGGTCGCTGTCTATGGAAGTGGAAAAACTAACCATTTTATCGCCCAGAGCTTTTGTTGTGAAACTGCTGGTAGTTGTCTCTGCATAATTCAGGTAGGTTATCATAAGCAAAATAAGCGGAGCCAGGAAAAGCAATGTCACGACAGAGTAAAATATTCCTTTCATATACCAACACCTATTTTTACATCAAGCGGACCCCATGCAAAGGGTATGCTGCCGGTGCCTGCTGTGCTGAGGTCTATATTTGACAGCTGCACATCTATAGGATTCGTTATTGAGCCTGCGACGCCAGGACCCTGGACAAAGTTCAGACTGTTCAACAAACGTATTATTGCATCATCCAATGCGTTCTGGGAGTCAAGCATATCTGTTGTTCGCACGGTTGAATTGAATACAGGCAGATCTGCGCCAACGACTATATCTGTATAACCGTCCTGGTTGCTGTCGTGGTCTTTGTCGTAGTAAATTCTGACAACACTGCCGGATATTTTGGGAAATGTACTGCCAAAGGGTACTGAAGCTTTGAGTCGTGTTGTATAGATCAATTTGTCGTTCTGCGAGCAATTGGCAGATATATGGGTGTAATTCAGGCCAAGCTCGCTTGTGATTATATTCGTCGTGTTATAGGCAAGATACGATGGAGGTATGTAGACATTGTAAGGGTCACCGAGCACCCTGTATTCCTTTCCGTATTTTGTCAGGTTATAAACAGTGAAAACCCCGGAACCGTTATTCACAAATAGCGTCCTTGTCCAGTAAGGTCCTGAGTAGGATGTCCTCAACGCGTTTGTTATATTCATCCCATAAGGCAGGAAGATGGAGCCGTTGCAGCCTGAAAATGAATTAGATTCCAGGTTCAGGGTAATTTGCTGGTAGCCTGGTTGCTGATAAGATTTTGTGTAGTTGAATTCTATGTAAGAATCTGTCAGGCGGGATGTGAGGAAGTTGCCTTGTGGTATGAACTGCTGTGTCTGGGTTTGCTTTGTGAGGATATTGTCAGCTATCTGACAGTATATGTTCTGGAGCTGCGTGCCGTTGGAGCTGCTGTAGAATGTGCCGTTGCCTGTTTTCGCTATTTCCTGCAGGGTCTGGTTTCCCAAAGTGCAGGTGCCTACGGGCCCGAAGCCTACTGAATCAATAGTAAGGTTGACCAGGCTGGTGAATGCGACAGCTGCAGAATAGTTTGCATTCAAGCACGAGTAAGACTGGTCTATGTTAAGGGAGCATGAATCACCGTCGCCGCAGCTTATGCCGGTTGTTGAATTGCCCTGATAATAGAATTTGCTGTAGGTCCTTGACCAGGAACCATTCCATTCGTAAATATCGCCAAGTTCACTGCCGGTTGTGAAAGCAAGGGTGGTATTTACCACATAAACTCCTCTCAGCGCATAGGACGACAAAAGTGTATTAGACCAGGCGGCGCCATTCCACGTGTATATACGGCCGTCTGACGAAGCTGTAAATGCCTTTGTGCTGTTCAGGAAAGCAACGTCGTAATGAATATTACTTCCTGTGTCCGTATTTTCAGACCAGTTTATGCCGTTCCATTTGTATATTTTTCCACTGTCGCCGACTGCAAAAGCCAGGTTGCTTGAAAAAATATCTATGCCGTACAAATTAGCTGATCCTACGTCCTGGTCTAAAGACCATGTTCCGTTCCATTCGTATATAACACCGCCATCACCCACTGCAAAAGCCAGTGTGCTGTTGTAAAACTTGGCTGCGTTGAAATCGAAGCTGCCAAAGTCCTGATCCTGTTGCCAGGACGAACCATTCCATTTCCAGATCTTGGCACTGGCACCGACAGCGAATGCCAAGGTTCTGTTGAATATGCTTATGCCATAGAGGGCATTGCCAAGGCTTTGATCAAGGGTCCAAGTGGCGCCATTCCAGCTGTAAATGTTTCCGCTGCTGGCAACGGCTTTTATCAGGGTGCTGTTCACGGCAGAAACAGCGTTGAAATCTTCGGCAGTACTGCTGACATTAATCCAGGGCGGAACACGCTTTGCCGTTGCGCCGGAAAGGCCGACGGTAATGTTAGATACGTCATTGAAGTCATAGCAAACGGGCGTGGACTTGTAATTGGCCACACCGTCGGTCATTACAATTATGTATTTTGTCCTGTTTATTGCGCTTTGCGAATTTAGTATGTTATAGGCGCGATTTATGGCGCAGGAAAGACAGGTGCCGCCGTTTGCTGTATAGGCGTTTATTTTTGATTCAAGATAGCTGACGTTGTTTGTAAGGCTTTCCCAGGTATTGGCGTCGGTGCTGAAGGACACCAGACCTACCCTGTTATTTCCTGTGACCTGTATAGAACAAGCGGAATTGTTGCCGCTAAGTATTGCGTTCACAAATGATTTGTCCAAACATTTGGCAAGAGATATGCGCGAAGTTGTTGAGAGGTAAATATTTGGGTCATAGCAGTTGTTTATCGTATTTCCATTTACGCTATCCTGGTTCAGGCGCCACGCCATGCTGCCCGACACGTCTGTAATCAGAACAATGTCTGTTCCAGCTGTGAGGTTGCCTGGTGTGAGGTTTGCGAGTACAATCATCCGCAGGGGAATTGTTGTCGAACTCAGATTTGTGAAAGAAACGCTATTGGCCGCGAAAGCCTGTGTCAAGAGGGAGTTGTTCAGAACCGTGCTGAACTGCTGGCCAGTACCTGTATAATTCAGAATGGTTGTGTTTCCCACATAGAGAAATGTTTTATAGCCTAAACCTGACGTAAGGGTCAAATTAATTTTCATCGCACTTATCGTGCCAGGCACATAAAACGAGTCGTAGAGATTTATCAGTCCGTCTATTCCTGGAAAGTTGTAATAGAAAGTGTCGTTGTCTTCCTCTGCAAGCTGGGTTGTTGAATAGGTCAGCCGCACGTAACCGCCGCCAATGTATTCGTTTGTTATGTTGCCGGCTGTGAAATTCAGGGTGAGGTTGTTTTCGCCCTTTGCCACATAATTAAGGCATGCCTGATTCGTAATTGTGTAGCTGTCTACAGTGAAGTTGCCAATGGTTACGTTAAAGGAAGAGCAGAAATTTTTGTTCACATAAAGCGAGAAATTTTCGCCGGCGTTGACTTCCATATATATTTCTGACATATTTGCATCTGATGGCACAGATATTTTTGCTGTTAAATTGCCCTGACCTGCGAAGCCGCCAAAGAAATAATAGGAGCTTGCTTTTTTGCCGCCTATACTTGTCAAATAAATGCTGGCTACGTAGCCGTGGGAAGGCAAAGATTTGCGAAAGCCGGAAACGACCCGCCTGCTTACGGTGGACAAATAAGAGAAATTAGCAGACTGGAATATGGTATCGTTTTCTATCGAAAGTGACCAAGCTATGTTTGCAGGGAAAATATCCTCAAAGAGATTGTTGGATATGTTTGCAGCATAGGTATTATTCACAGTAGAGTTGGAAGCCCAGAGGGTGCCTATGTACTCCAGCAGGGTTTTGTTCAGGTCGCTGCTGTCTATCACGCCCCTGTTGTACAAATCAAGCATGACTGGCTCCCTTATGGCGTCTTTTACTTGAACTGTGGATATGGCATTCACTGCGTCTTCTGCCTGCAATAATAATTCCTGATTCATTGTCTCGGAAGAATGCTCAACCGGAAGAAGCAACAAAGGCAATAAAGCGACAACTATCAGAAGTCCGAAGAATGCATCCATGGTGAATAATATCCCTTTCATTTCCACACCAGCAGCGATATTTGTACAATCTGATTTCTTTCGTCTATCACAGAAAACCTGTTTGTAGACGATATGCTTTTTGCCTGATTCAGGGCCGTGCCGATCTCGGCTTTTTTGCCGGCTATGTTTAATGCAGCATAAAGGCTATTGCCATTCACAGTGCCATTGACAGAAGTCATATAATATATTGAACCCAGACCATGATTCCATTTTCCAATCAGCGCATTTTGCTGGTCAGCAATTATTGCCTTTAGGTAAGAATCTCCTGTTTGATTAAAAAAATATGATGAAGGATTGAAAAAGGTAACTGCATCATTTTTGTTTGCGTCCAAAATATCGTCAGAGCTGGCAACAATACCGTTTGCATTCGCATACGAAGCCGAGTGCATAGAGAAACCAGAGCCTATCAAATCAGCAGGCCCTGCAAAAATGAGCAGGCCGCCTGAGGCCACAAAGTCTTTCAAGCCCTGTATGTTGACGTCGCCCTGCTGCAGCTGCGGGTCTTCTATAATCACTGTCTTGTAGATTGTGCTATTTGCAACAAGCATGTTGAAGGCATTTGATTTGGAATCACTGTAGACATTCCTGGCGTCTGCGCTGTCGGGCGTGCCGGAACCGCCATAGTACAGATCCCACGCAATACCGGAGTTCCTTATCTTGTTTTTCAGGTCATTTTTTTGCACATAAAAATAGGCGGCAGGGCTTCTTGCAATGCCGGTCATTATGATATAACCTTCCGCATCATTAAAAGATAAATTGAAATCAAAGCCCGACAGGTCAAGAAGATTTCTCGCTTTATTGTAATCAAGGTCTGTGAGATATCTTATTTTTGTAATGTTCAGCTTTCTGTTGGTATTGGCTATTCACAGGGCAAGTACATTGGTGTCATTCCATTCACTTGGAAGGCCCTGCGTCTTGAGCATAGCGTCTGTTGCAAAAAGAGACAATGTCTCCATTTCTCTTCTTTCTTCGTCTTGCACAACTTGATTGGACAGGCGGTCAAAGGCTGGCAGCAAAAAGGCAAGGATTATCATAAATACTGCAATGCTTACAATAAAGTCGCCGGATAGAGCTTGGCCCTTATTCAAAAATAATCGCCCCATTTATGTTTTTTATTGTATTCAAACCGTGCTGCGGCTGCCCTGTCACATTATATGCAAGAATAGGCAGAAAATAACTTTTGCTGGGCCAAAATATGTAGAGATCCTGATTAGTCGTATTGAGGGAATAATTTTTTTCTCCATAGAGCAGGTGGGGCAGGGAAAATTTGTGGCTGTAGCCCGTGCCCGCTTCGGTTGCTATATTAATTTCCGTAGCCACCAGTTTAGCAACGCTCCTCGCATCCCTGTCTATGCTATTCTGGTACATGTCGCTGATATTGTTGAAGGCAATAAAGGAAGCAAGAGCCGTTATAAAAAGTAATATGCCAACAAATGTGATGAATTCCAGCGATATTTGGGCCTTCATTTTAATCAGCCCTCGCTTATTTGCACAGACCCGTCTAGGGCTTTGACAAGGATTTTATGGACCCCCTGATAATTACCCAGAGATCCTGCTATATTTGCTACGGTCTCAAGGGAAACATTTCTCAGAATAGCTTTCCATTTCATTTCGAAGGTTATGCTGTTTGCTGTGATGTAAACATTCTTTACATTATCGGGAAAGTTGGGATAAACATAAAACTGGGCTGGCGGGCCTTGCAGGTAACTGAGCTCGGAAACTTCTGCTATCTTGCTCATGGCCGACTTGGCGTAAGCCAGCTGAATATCCCATCTCGCGTCGTCTATGTTAGCACTGGAATAATACCAGAGAATACCCAAAGCTGCCAGGCTGAAAGCAAATATCAGCATGTACTCCAGTGCCACTTGTCCGCGCATATAAATAATTTGTTTGACCCCTATAATACGTTTTTATTTCCGTCATCGATTGTTTTAACTATGGATATGATCATCGACGTAGTACCATACGTCTGTAGACGTATGGTACAGCTAAGGCTATTATCGATAGATAATAGCCTTCACGTCGATGATCGTCATGCGTTAAGTTAAAACAATCTGTCAATCGCAAAAATGTTAATTCTGGGTGGATAAGGCAATTACAAAATAAAGAAAGTATAAATATCGTCCCAGTGGAATATAACATTAGGCAGATGCCTGCAGTCAAACCGTAATTGCTTAGTGGTTGCTGCATAGTTAGGTGGTAATATGTCCAGCAAAAAGGGAATACGGAAAAAGAAGAGGATTGCTCCAAAGAATGAGAAAAAACCTATTTTTTCTAAGTTTTT
>JAPLUZ010000002.1 GCA_026397375.1 Candidatus Aenigmatarchaeota archaeon
TCTTTAGAAAAGAAGATTAATCAAGAAATCTAGACGATTGTGTTCTACCTTTTCTTTTTTATTTTTCAGAATAATGCTTTTACTTCCACTTTATGCTTCTTGAAAATTTCTATCAGTTCGTTTTTTGTCTTTTCAAAATATTCTTTGCTGAAATCCAGCTTGTTTTCATCGGCTATCTTCTGCCACAATTGCGGATAGTTTGGACGGTCGATGTAGACAAATTTAACATATGGTGCAACGGCTTCTGCGACGATTTTTGCATCCATAGGCAAAAGAGGACCAAGAAAGGCATAGGTTTTCAGGCCAGCTTTGCTAAGCTGCTTCAAAGCATCTATACGCACCTCAAAATCAGGCGCAAGGGGCTCAAACTTTTTTCTTACAACATTATCGTTTGTAGTTATTGTAACGCCGACTGTGCTATCGGAGAATTTCTTAAGCACGTCTATGTCCCTTGTGACAAGCGGAGATTTTGTGAGAATGGAAACAGGGAAATCGTGCTTTTGCAGGATTTCCAAGCATTTCCTTGTTAGTTGATACTTTTGTTCCATTGGCTGATACGGATCTGTTACTGAGGAAAGCATGACCGTGCCTTTTTTCACCTTAGTAATTTCCTTTGAATAGTCAAAACCAGAGAATTCTATCTTTGTTTCGTCTATTTTACCGGGCGTTGTTACTTCTATTTTCAATCCATCAAGGTTGTAACGATGGACAGAACCTTTCTCCATTTTTCTCAGATCAGAACCGCCTGTTTTTGCTCCGCCCAGAAATAACAGGGAATTCTCAATGAGGACATAGGCGGGGGCGACCGTAGGTTTATTGTTCCTTATTGTGTAGAAAATAACGCCATTTTCCATCATTTTGTTATAAAAATAACATTTTTATACTTTAGTTCTTGATGTATAGGGTATGAACACGGCGCGAATCAAACTTACGGGCAAAGATCCAACAGAGCTGGATAACCTTTGCAACGAGATAAAAGATATAGCTGTCAAACTCGGAACGTCTGTTTCTGGTCCGATACCCCTGCCGACAAAGAAATTGCGTGTGCCTGTAATGAAGACACCTTGCGGCGATGGCATGCACCGCGGTGGAGGCGGCGGAAACTGGGAGACATGGGAGATGCGCATTCACAAAAGAATACTGGACGTAGGCGCCAATGACCGTGTTCTTCGTCAGATAACAAGAATACGAATTCCAAGGGATATTAATATTGAGATAGAGATTACAGATTAATCAAATTCTACGGTGAAAGAATGAGACTTGTATTTTTCGGGCCACCTGGCTGCGGCAAAGGAACATACGCATCGCGTGTTGGCGCCAGGCTGGGCATACCACAGATTTCAACTGGCGACATGTTCCGTTCTGAGGCTGCGGCAAATACGGAACTGGGCAAATTAGCTCAACTGTACATGAAAGACGGCAAGCTTGTTCCGGACGACGTCACAATAAGCATGCTCCGCGAAAGGATACAAAAGGATGACTGCAAAAAGGGCTTTATTCTGGACGGCTTTCCCCGTACTATTGCACAGATGCACGTTCTTGAAAGAATAACTCATATTGACCTTGTCATTAATTTCTCATTGGACGAGGAAATCATAATGGAAAAAGCGCTGGCACGAAGATGCTGCGAGAAATGCGGCGACATATACAACGTAGCAGACATAAACAGAAACGGTATTCACATGCCACCGCTGCTGCCGAAAAAGGAAGGTATATGCGACAAGTGCGGATCGCGCGTTATCCAGAGAAAGGACGACACATACGAAATAATAAAGGGCAGGCAGGACCTTTACTGGAAGCAATCAGAGCCGCTGCTGGCATACTACAAGAAGAAGGAAATGGTAAAGGACGTGCCTGTAATAGGCCCGCCGGACGTCATGGTGCCTATGATTATTGATGTCATAAACAAGGGCATAAAGGAGTAAGGCAAAGGATAGGTTCGGCAAAAGCCTAACCCAGCGTTTTCCCATAATTCTTCAATTTTAATGGAATACACAAAAACGCATAGAAACTTATCAATTTTTCGATTGTTTTCTGCTATACCGCCCCTGGAAATCGAAAATAACCAATTTCCTAGGACATTCTAAGAATCTTGTTGAAACAGGGAAACCAAAGCTTTGTAGTGTAAGAAACAGACATTATTTTAGGACTGTCTTATTCTGTTTGTATACAACTCCCAGACTTTCTAGTCCGGAAATGAAGTATTGAATGAGTTCTGGCTCTTCCCTAATTACCTTTTCCAGCGGGAAAGATCCTTTTTTATTGAACATGCCTTTGGCAAGCGCTTTTGCCGACAGCACAGCCATGCTGCCTGTTGTAAGGGCCATTGCAGAGTTGATGCCATTGTGCTCGGCGTATATGTCGGCTGTATGCGTGGTCTTGGCATCGTCGGCCTGGACCCGCATCACAAGGATATCCCGGTCGTCTGCCCTCATCATCCACTTATTTGCCAGAACAGCAATGGCAACCTTTCTTGGCGCCATCTGTTGGCCAGGGCAATCGTAGCTAACAGTATTATCGTAGAAACCGAGCTCCTCCAGCACAGGTCTGTAATTGCCATCGACATCAAGCAGTTTTGTCATTTCAAGGGCTGTAATTTTGCTGCTTTTAACAGCAATAGGGTCGTCGCTAAAAAAGCCAATTTCCTTCAGAATATTCATTTGATGGAAATGGCCTGGGTAGCGAAGGGTGAACTCACTCATGGTCTGGATGTGGGGCAGGCTGAAAGGCAATGTTCTCAAACCATCGGTCAGGCCTGCATCCAATTTTCCAACAGGAGAATCCAGAGTTTCTATCAAAGAAAGCGCAGGGCTTTTTTCCATGTGACCATTTTTGACATGGAGAGCTTGCCTTGTATATTCCTCAATCACGCCGGCCACTGACCAGGGAGCAAAAAAACCCCTTTCACGGCTGAGAGGTATTCCACCTACGTACACAGCGGCAGTTTTCGTCTTTCCGGCAAGCAGCAGGTCAAAGTATGAAACAAGTGCATTGCTGAACCCGGGCGCAACGCCGCTGTCAATGAAGATTGTAACATCATTTTCTCTGGCCAGTGCATCCAGCTGGGAAATTCTTTCTTCGCTCTGATTCCAAAAAGAAATATCAACAGCGTTTTTTCCTGACTCGATCACAGCCTGCAGGGCCTGATAGCCAAAAGCCTCGGGCAGGGCTGTTATCACAAGGTCATAGCCGGAAACAAGCTCTTTTACAACAGCGGGCTGGGACAGGTCTGCGCTAACTGTTTCTATATCCTTATTTGCTATTCTGTCGAGAGAGATCTGACTATAATCTGCTACTGTCACTTTGTATTCTTCTGTCAAACAGGATGCAATATGGGCACCCATATTTCCGGCGCCGAGAACAATTATTTTTTTCATAACTACAATAAATTTACTGCTTTTATATATAGCAGTTGTACAATAGTGAGATTGTACAATGACATCAGACACGTCTGTTACTACTCTGATGTCATGCATATGGTTAAACACTGTTTAACCTCATAACCTACAGGTAGTGGAGAGGATAATAAGAATTATGAAAACTCTATCATGGAAAAGGTCAACTCCGGATAAATCAAGAAAATCGCCAGGACCGCCTTTTTCTTACTCAGGTGTTTTTTATGCTGCGCCAGCCTATTATTGCGGTTCTGGGTCATGTGGACCACGGAAAGACTTCCCTTTTGGACAGCATAAGGAGCACGGCGATAGCTGCTAAGGAAGCTGGCGGCATTACCCAGGCTATTGGCACAACTGAGATACCGATAGACGTAATAAAAAACACGTGTTCTTCCCTTCTTTCTCATTTTAAATTTGCTATTTCTGTTCCCGGTTTATTGTTCATAGACACCCCTGGTCACGAAGCATTCACAACATTGCGCAAGAGGGGCGGTGCTATCGCCGACCTTGCTATCTTAATGGTGGACATAAACGAGGGTATAATGCCGCAGACAGAGGAAAGCATCCATATCCTAAAGGACAGCAAAACGCCGTTCGTTGTTGCGATGAACAAGATAGACAGGATACGCGGCTGGTCGCCTAATTTATGTTTTTTGGAAAGCTACGAAAAGCAGGACGATGACGTAAAGGGAGAATTTGAGAAAAAAT
>JAPLUZ010000024.1 GCA_026397375.1 Candidatus Aenigmatarchaeota archaeon
CTTTGATTCGTCCGGTGTTGACTGTCTTTTCTTCATGTCCCTGTCGTCTGCCGTAAGTTTCCTGTTCGCCAGCCTTTTGTATCTTATTTCTGGCGAAGCGCAAATGCACAGAACAACAATTTTTGGATATTTCTCTTTGAAAGCAAGATATTCTTCCCAACTGTAAAGACCGTCCACGACTACATTTCCTTTCTTCAGCAGCTCGTCAATCTTGGGAAAATTCAGTGTGGCAAAGGCAGCCATGCCGTGTTCGCGGCGTAGACGTTCTCGGATGGGTCTTTCATTAGCTTCTGTCGGCTCCAGTCCTCTTTTCTTTACTTCGTCCAGCGTGAGCTGGCCTAAGCGTATGAACCTGAAGCCTTTTTCTACGAGATATTCAGAAGCTTCTGTCTTACCGGATCCAGGCATGCCGACTATGGCTATCATTTTGTTCATAAAATCACTTCAGATCTCAGGAATTTAAAACTAATTTACTGATTTTATAGTATGACCCTGAAAGAACTGCTAAAGGGAAAACTGACAAAGAAAGAGTTAGCTCTGGTGCCGTCTTCTTTTGATATCATAGGCAACAAAGACAAGGCCATTGCCATTGTAGAGTTAGACGATAAAATAAAGAAAAAAGCAAAGACCGTTGCCAACGCACTGATGAAGAAACACAAAAACGTAAAGTCAGTTCTGCTGAAAGCATCGCCCAGGTCCGGCGTTTTTCGCACCCGCGAGTATAAGGTCATAGGTGGCGACAAGAAGACAGAAGTAGTGCACGCAGAGAACGGTTGTCGCTTCCTTGTCGATCCTGTATCTGTTTACTTCTCACAAAGGGAGTCTACAGAGCGCCAGCGCATTACGGAGTTGGTAAAAAAAGACGAAGTTGTCATGGTTTTCTTTGCTGGCGTCGGGCCCTTTGCCATAGAAATTGCAAAGAAGTGCTCACCAAAAAGCGTCATTGGCATAGAAATCAATCCAGTTGCCGTTGACTATTTTTTCAAAAACATAAAGTTGAACAAATTAGAAAATGTAGAAGTCCTGCTTGGTGACGTAGCAGAAAAAGCAAAAGAATTTTACAACAAGTGTGACCACGTTTTGATGCCGCTGCCGGAAAAGGCAATGGATTATTTGAATGATGCAATAAAGTGCCTGAAGAAAGGCGGCGTTTGCCATTTCTACTGCTTTTCACAAGAAGACAAATTGAAAAATGTAAAGACAAGGATAAATCACATAGCAACTAGCATGGGCAAGAAAATAAAATTCCTGCATGTCCAGAAGGTCCTGCCCTATGGCCCGAAAATATGGAAATACAGGATTGATTTCAGGATTATTTAATGTAGCCTTTGTCTTTCAGTTGTCGAAGAAGATCGTTAAATGTTTCCTTCTTCTGCTTTACAGCGTCGCGAAGTTTCTGACTCTGATTTGTGACGCGCGTATTGTCTCTTTTAACGTCGGTATATATTGTTATAAAATCGCCTTTCTCGGATCTGTATATTTGCAGGGATTTTTCTGGCGGTTTGCGAGGCGGTATGTAGATTCGCCCGTTATGGTACAATGGCATACTGCTTTCTTTTTTATCCTGAGCATGAGACGGGCAGGATAGACTTGTGTACATTAGAAGCCCGATACCCAGATAGAGTAGTGGCTTAGAAACGTATTCCTTCAATTTCCACATGATACATTATTTGCCTCAAATCTTCTTAAAAACAGCCATATGAAGCCTTGCTGTCTTGGCTGGCAGGAGCCTGTCTATCTTCAACTTTAGTTTTTCTATTTTTGTAAATTCCCTTTTCCATCCCCAGTAGGGCTTCTGCCACTTGAAGAGGTCAATATTCTTGATAACATCAAAGCCGTTTGATTTAAACAGATGGATAAATCTTTTCCTTGTTATAACGTTAGATCTGAGTCGGAAGCCCTCTATTCTTACAGTAGTTATTTTTTCCTCCCTCTCTTTTGACAAATTTTCAAGAAGCGAGGACTGCTCTTTCCATCTGCTAACTACAGATGCTATTGCTACTCCGCCAAGTTTTAGGATTCTGTTCATCTCTTTCACAGCTATTTCGTATTCAGCCAGATTCAGTACAGTAAACATGCATATCACTGTGTCAAATGAATTGTTCTTAAATGGGATTTGTTCTGCCTTGCCCTGCACAAGCGGCGCTTCTGATTTTTTGTCTGCCTCCTCCAGCATTTTGGAAGAAATATCAAAGCCCACAACATCATTCAATAATGTAAGATGTTGGCCAGTCCCACAACCTATGTCAATTGTCCTGCCCCCAGAATATTTTTTTATAATTTTTTCTTCATAGGATCTCATATACTTTGCAGTAGGATTGTTGTACCTCTCATCATATAGGTGAGCAGTTTTATCATAAAAGATTTTAGTTTCAGTTGTCATTTTATCACCCTGAAATCTATTACCACATGCCACGTACTGGGCGAATAGGATTTTACTTTCTTCTTCACAAGAATTTCATAACTTACATTTGCCTTCTTGCACGCTTCTTCTATCTGCTGCAAGGGCTTTTTCCACAGATCTTTTATCTTGTAGATGTTGTGAAAATGGATTGTACAGTTGTTCCTGGCCATGAATATTGCGTAATCAAGGAAATCCTCTGTTCCTGGAAAATAGCCCATGATTACCCTGTCTGCGTAGTCTTTGAAAGACATAGCAAAAGTTTTGCAGTCGCCCTGGATGGCATTTATGTTGTTTATTTTATTGAGAAGGATATTGTCCGTAAGAAAGTTATAGGCAACAGGATTCTTTTCTATGGCCATTATCTCTTTTGCCTTTGTAAACTTGGCTATGCCCAAAGAGAAGTAGCCTATGCCGGCGAACATATCTATAATTATCTCACCTTCCTTTACCTGTGGTATCAGTCTTTTTCTTTCAGACAGGTTGCCTTTTGAGAACATGATCTGCGACACGTCTATCTTGTAGAGTATGTCGTTTTCTTTGTGTACGGTTTCTGTCTTGCCACCAGCCAATTTCACGACTTCCGGTTCTCTAAGTTCGCCTTTTATTTCTTTTATTTCACACACCGTCTTTACATATGGCAGTAAAGTCATGGTTGCTGCAGCTATTTTTTCTTTTTGTTCCTGCCTTAATTTTGGCAACTTGAACAGCAAAACATCACCAATAATTTGATAGCTGGAAGGAAGTTTTGTTGCTTTTATTCCCGAAACTTTAGCCAGTTTCTGTTTGAATGCCATGATATTACCTTAGCTTAAAAAGTTTTAAGCAGGTGTAAAGTCGTTATGAACACGGAAGTAAACAAATTATTTTTTAATCAGAAATCTAGAGCTTTTTAATTACCTTGAAGACTACTGCAGTGTATCTGCCATCTTTAACCGTCTTTCTATGCCAATCATCATTTGGTAGATAGGTAATAGGCACTGCCTGAAAACTTGTGAAAAATTCCAGTTCCCATACGCCGGTTAAAAGTACTGGCAAACCTGATGTCGGTTCAGCAATAGCACCTATTTGCCTATAATAAGTTAGATTATAGATCTTGTGCGTTTTTTCATTGAATAATTTTCCTGTGATGGGGTCATATACAATCCCAGCAGCTGAGTCGTAGCTTAATCCGCCGGCAGTCAAGTAAACATTTGTGCCATTTTCAAGATATTTGTTTATTTCAATCAGGTTCTCGTTTATTTTTTGCATGTTGCCATCAGACGGGTGTACCATCGTACTAAGATTACCATAGTATTGCAGGTGAGCCGATTCATCTGATGTAATGACGATAGAATTTTTCTCTATTATTTTGCTTAGATTCAGTGCAAATGATTTAGGTCCGCAGAAGCTTGAACGATAATCAATAATGGGATAAATTACAGCAAACATCGAAATAAGTATAAAAGATAATACTATAATAGCCAAAATCTTATTTATTTTTTTATAGAAAAATTCAACTCCAAATCCCATGGCAACTGAAAAGCCAATTAGTGCGACAATAGCATGTCTGTCTTCTCCACCATTTATGTTAGCATAGATGAATAAATAAGCACACCATATAATTACAGCGAACAAAATAAATTTTTGCTTCCTGCGAAATAAAAAAACAATTCCAATGGCCGCAAGAATCCAGCCAAACAACGTAAGTGAAACATTTATTGCCAAGATTGTGTCTATTAATTGCTGTGTAATCGCCGGACCTAGCCAATGAGTGGTTTCAATTCCATCGAGAATGGTTTGGAAGCCGTTTTTAGTTAAAAATATAGGAAGGTAGGCAGTCAGGAGAATGATAAACGCAGGCACAAGCAGAAATGCAAATACTTTTATTATCTCTAGTATTTTATACGATTTTTTTAGTTTTTTCCAATAAAAATAATTCGACAGGTCCAGTTGCCAATAGAGTAGTATAAAAATAGGCAGCAATATAAAACTTTCAAGTCTGCACGCCGCCGCCCAGCCAAAAGAAAGGGATGCCAATACAAGCAACATGCGACTCTTTTTCTCAGAAGCCAAAAGAACAAGGTAAAAAGAAAGCAATATAAAAAAAGCTGCAAGTGGGTTGCTCATGCCCATTGTTGATGCGGACAGATAAACCGGAAGAAAATTCAGAATAAGTGCCGCTGAAAGTGCTGTTAACTTTGAGCCAGAAAGTTTTTTTACAAAAATATAAATTACACCAATTGACAGGGAGGCAAAAAATGCCGAACTAAAGAGCACTAAAAATTCTGTTGACTGAATACCCACAAACTTGAAAATTGAATAAGAAGCCGTTAAAGTAATGACATATCCAGGATAGCCAGAGGCATGCATATAATGCAGAACGCCGGTATTGTATGTTTCTTCAGTATTTGTTGCCGCCGTAACCGCATCAATGTAAAAAAGACCTGCATTTAGAAAATGAAGGCGTAACAGAAGAGCAAATATGAATAGAATCAATACAATAAATGCATCTAAACGACGAGAACTTATAGAATTTTTTAATCCGAGTATTCGTCGAATTTTATTTGTCTTGTCATGTTTCAATATTTTCACTCAAAAAAACACCTGATTATGCCATAATTATTAACTATTCGGACGTATTTTTATAAGCTAAGTTGCCCTGACAGAAAAACAGCCAGATTCTTGGGTCTATCGCGCCGTTCCTGAGAATTTATAAGGTTTTAAGCCAAATACGACAAGACGTTTATGATACCTGTTTTTAACAACCCTGGATGCAATGGCATACCCGAGGGCTTTGTGGATATGCCCAAAGCCATGTCAATGGATGAAAAGATAGACTTCATGCGGCAAAAGTCAACACAAATGGGCTACCGGTTCGTAGGCAGGCACGCCGCTGTAAAGGTATGCAGCTGGACAAGGGAAAGCATCCGCGGAAAAAATGTTTGTTACAAAAATAAATTCTATGGTATTGAAAGCAATCAATGTATCCAGATGACACCAGTCATGTTCTTCTGCACTTTTAATTGTTTGCACTGCTGGAGGAATTTCGACTATATGCTGCCGCGTCAGCAGGAAGAATGGGACGAACCTAAGGCAATTTTAGACGGCTGCATAAGAGAGCAGACAAAACTCCTTCAGGGCTTCTTTGGCAGTTCTGCTGTAGACAAGGAAAAATTGCATAAAGCCATGACGCCAAAGCATGTAGCCA
>JAPLUZ010000078.1 GCA_026397375.1 Candidatus Aenigmatarchaeota archaeon
CATGCGTGTCGACAACGATACCGTTGACAATATCAAAGGCATTTATCAGTATGGCGTTTGCAGTCTTGCGGCCGATGCCAGGCAGCTCTGTCAGCTCGTCCATAGTCCTAGGCACAGTACTGTTGTGCTTCTCGGCGAGAATTTTGCACGCCTCTTTTATGTTCTTGCATTTGTTCTTGTAAAATGGAATAGACTTTACCAGTGCTTCAAGGTCCTTCAGATCGGCTTCCGCGTAGTCCTTTGCTGTTTTATACTTCTTGAAAATATGCGGCGTCGTTGCGTTCACAATAACATCGCGGACCTGGGCTGACAAAATAGCCGCGACCATAAGCTCTATCGGGCTGGAGAAGTTGAGATAGTATTTGGTGTTTGGGTATTCTTTTTTCAGAATCTTTATTACATCTTTTTGCATAAGAATAAATTGAGAAAAAAGTTATTTAAGATGAGAAGACGATTTACAAACAATAAAATCAAGGTTCTATTGTTCAACGTGGATATGCTTCAACTGTTCCTCTGTTTTCACTTTCTTCTCTGCATGCCCTTGCATATTCTATCGAGAAAGAAGGCATAGGGACATATGGACGTCCGCGTAATGCCGACAATTTATGCATTTCTAAATTCAAATTAACGTCTCTTTTTGGTCTTAAATCTCGCGCTAAATCCAACGCCAAATCCATTTCTGATACGCCATGATTCATGATGCTCACTTAACTCTAAATCTATAAATATTGTCAGCGACTTCTTGTATGCATGATCATTCAGACGGGCTCTGAAAAGGGAACAATAGGCAGCGCTGGCGTATGCACGAAGGACGGCTGCAGATACGTGGACAACGGCGACCACGAACCCAATGTCATCTACATGCAGGGCGAGTGGGATCAGGAAAAGGAATTTGTACAGCATACGTCGGACAGGGAAGGATACATACTTGTCCTGTGCAAGGCAAAGGAAGTAGGCGTGAAAATGGAAGCAAGCGGTAAAATAGAGGCTGATATATTTCTTGACGGCAAGCCGCTGACAAAAGAAAATGCAGGCAAGGACGTAAAAATATCAGGAAAAAGAAGCTACGTTGTTGTCGGCAAGAAAGGAATTTGCAATATTGTGAAAATGAAGAAATCAGAAAATCATGAAGTGAAAATTGTCACAAATTCTTCAACATTTAGAATATACAAGTATACTTTAGCTTAATTTAAGCGCCGCAGCCAGCTGATGACGCGGATGCTGATACGGTGGAATTCACGGCAGTACCACATTCTGCAGGCGGCGTGTTGAATGCATTGCATATAGTGGTCTTGAAGGCTTCAGAGGTTCTTGCACCATTATATTTAACGCCATTTATGATAAGTGTTGGCGAACTCGATACGACATAGTTGTTTGATATTGTCTCATCTACTTTCAAAAGAGCTATGCCTTCAGTTCCCTTGGAGCAGGTATCTATCTTTGTCACATCCATAGAAAGGTTCGTTGCTGCCGCTTTCCAGCAGGCGTCTAATGCGGTTGAATCCCTAGAAACCGAGTAGCAGTTCGCATCAATATTTTCCACATATGACCAGTACTTTGCAGGATAGTACTTGTTTATGCAGACTTGTCTCAGATCTTCCATTGCTTCTGTTGCTCCATGCAGCGAATTCACGGAATCTGCTGTGTTGCCGGCAATATTTACTATAAATCTCACATTTATGTCAGCCTTGCTTCCAAGCAAATCCACAACAGGCTTCATGATCTGTTCAGCTTGCACACCAAATGGGCAGAATGCCATGACGAACAGCTCGACAGATGGTTTGTCTGTCTTTGGAATCGAGGTAGGCTGATTTGCTGTCGATGCTGCAAGCTGTTGCTTTATTGCTGATATTTCTCCATAATTTTGCAAGAAGAATTTACCATCTTTTGTTGCATAAAATGACTGATTGCTTCCATCAACAGAAAGCACGACTTTATAGAGTCCGCTCTCATCACTAACATCTATAAGTGATGCACTATTTGGGCTTCCGCCATTTCTTTCAATATCTTTATTTATTATATCTAAAATATCTTTGCCAACAGTATTCTTGTCAGCTGCCTTTGCGGTAAGCATGCCGGTAGATGGACTAATAACGTATGATCCAATAACAATTCCAACAACAAGAACAACTATCATCGCTGCTGCTATTTTGAGCGTGGATTTCTTTACAGTTATGGGCGTGTCCTTACGAATGTCTTTGTCATGAATCTCTTTTTCAGGGTTTTCTGGCATGATTGTCACACAACGAAGTAAATTTTTACTGAATTTATTGAATAAGGTTCTATTATTCTATCAAAGAAAACTATTTATACGTAACTAGAATCACAAAGAAATTATAACAAAAAAGAAAATAAAAAATATTCTTATGCCTTGACCTGACAGTTTGCAACTGACCAATCTTTTCCTGCAAGTTCTGCCTTCAGTGCTGCGTCAAATGTGCTGTACGGGCATGCCCCGACAATTGCCTGGTAACCTTTTTGCGGGTTTCCTATGAAGAATGTTGGTGTTCCGGTCACGCCAGCAGTGCTTCCATCGCTAAGATCCTGTTGAATTTCATAGTTGAATTTCTTGGAATCATAGCAACTGTTAAACTTGGTTGTATCCAAGCCAAGATCGGCTGCCCATTGCTTGAAGCTTACATCGCCCAAGCTCTGTTGATTCTCAAACAGTTTGTTGTGATATTCCCAGAACTTGCCCTGTTCCTCGGCGCACTCAATCGCATTAGCAGCCGGTGTTGCCTGTTCGTGCATCGGCAAAGGCCAGTTTCTGAATACCAAATTCACCTTGCCTGTCTTGATGTAATCGGTTTCTATCTGCGGCAGGGTTTGTGTGTAGAATCTTTCACAGAACGGACACTGGAAGTCACTGAATTCTATTATGGTGACCTTTGCGTTGGCATCGCCCTGGAGAGGAGCTCCATTGGTTGAAACTTGTACGCGACCCTGAGCAGCAGGTTGCTGTGCCTGCTGTTGCGCCTGTTGCTGCGCAACAATCTGGCCTGTTGTTAATGCTTTTCCTGAACCGCCGATCATGAATCCGGCAGTAAAAGAGAGAGCAATCAATACAACGACAAAAGACCTACCAGCATCTTTTGGTATGTGCCTTTGTTTATTGTGATTGTTTCCTTTGTTTTTATTTCTTCTGTCATCTTATCACTATTAGGAGCGTTGTAGTAAAGTTGTAGGAAAACTATTAATATGTAACCAGAATCATGGGGTTGCTACGAGATAGTATCAGTAAGTATATATATTAGTAAGCCGAAAAAATGGTATTTATGCAGAAAAGATTCTGGGAGATAGATGCTCTGCGCGGAATAGCAGTAATTCTGATGGTGATTTTCAATTATGCGTTCACGCTGAAGTATTTTCATGTCTTTGAAGCGGGTGGCGGCGAGCTTTTCTGGTTCTATTTTCCCAGGGCAGTAGCCGGGGTGTTCATCTTTCTCGCGGGTCTGTCGCTGGCGATAAGCTATGCCAGAAGAAAGGACGCCAGATACGTCGTAAAAAGAGGCTTGTGGATATTTTTAATCGGTATTGCAATAACCCTTGTTACGTTTTTTGTCGTGCCACAGGGAACAATTTATTTTGGCATTCTTCATCTCATTGGCTTGTCCATAATACTTTCTTTACTGCTAATAAAATTTGACAGGCTCATCCTCTTTGCAGGCGCACTGTTCATAATAGTCGGCAACTACATTACCACGCTAACTGTGAAAACTCCTTATCTCCTGTGGCTGGGCCTGATGCCTGAGAATTTCTATACGTTTGACTATTTCCCGCTGCTGCCCTGGTTTGGCCTGTTTCTGTTTGGAATGTATGCAGGGAAATTGCTCTACAAAAACGGCAAAAGAATTTACAGGATAAAAGAAAGAAATCCTTTTCTCTGCAGGATTGGCGGCCATTCATTAGTCATATACATTATTCATCAGCCAATCCTGATAGCGATTTTATATTTATTTGGCTACAACCTGTTTATCCTCTAGCAGTTGTGTATACAATATAGAACAGGGCAACGCCGATAAGAATTATTATGATTCCTATCACAAGATCTTTTTTTCTTCTGGTTTTGCGTATCGTCTTCAGAAATCCAATTATCTGCAATAATACCACAAGGCCTGTTGCAATGAGCAGCAGGCGGCCGGCGAGGCTGGTCATGGCGGCTGGATTTGTATTTAGATAATGCAGAACTGCAAAGATGTAAGCAAAATAAGCAAGCCTGTGTATGAATTTCCATTTTCTAATGCCCAATCTGATCAGGGCCCAGTCAGTTGACGTGAGATAGAGGGGAATGAAAATTACAAAGCCAACCAAGCCTAAGAGCAGCAAGTTTACAAAGGGGTTTGTGTTCCAAAGCAGGCCGGAAATATTAAATTTCAGAACAAAATCGTATACAGCCAAAAAGTGAAGTATGATAAAGGTGAATCCCCACACACCCACTGCGCGGCGGTGAAAAACAAAATTAAAGTTTGTCAAACGGGCGACAGGTCCGATCAGAAGTGATAAACTTATCAGTGTCGCGCCTGAGAAGGAAAAACTTCTTATCAGGGACTGGTTGAATGAGGCATTCAAGAAATAATGCTGGTACAGAAACTGGAGAAGCCAAAAAAGCAGGCACAGGAAGCTTGCCTTTATTGCATAGGATTTGTTATGCCTCAGCCCTACAAACAACCGTGTTATCTTTTTTGTCGACTCGTCCATTCATCTATTTTCCATACAAATGCTTATATCTTTTTCAAAAGGAAGAATCAATATGATATATGATGCTATAATTCTGGGTGGCGGGGCGGCTGGCCTGACTGCAGCAATCTTTCTAGCAAGAAAGGAAATGAAGACGCTGGTAGTAACGATAAATGTGGGCGGCCAGAACCTGCTGACTGAGCACGAGGAAAATTATCCTGGATACCTGGAAAAAAGCGGACCTAAATTAATGAGTTTGTTTGAAAAGCAGGCACGCAGCTTCGGGGCTGAATTTGTCTTTGGCAAAGCAACAAAGGTTGATAAAATTGAAAATGGCTTCAGGGTAAACCTGGCCAATGGCGAAGACTATGACAGCAGGGCCCTAATTCTGGCGTACGGGAAAGTACCCAGAGCACTGGGCATTCCCGGCGAGGACAAATTCATTGGCAGGGGCGTATCCACCAGTGTGGTGGCTGATGCCAAATCTTTTGTTGGCAAGGCCGTGGCAATAATAGGCGGCGGCAATTCTGCCCTGGAAGCAGCTGACATGATGGCTGATATAGCCAAAAAAGTGTACATTATTCACCGCAGGGATTCTTTCCGCGGCGATGAAGTAACTGTTGACAAAATAAAAAACAAACCTCATATTGAATTTGTTTTGAATTCTGTGCCGGTCGATATAAAAGGCAACAAATTTGTAACAGCCCTGGCAGTGGAGAATGTAAACACAAAACAGAGAAAGGACCTACAGGTTGACGGTGTTTTTATTGAAATAGGCCTGGTGGTTGACACGAACTTTGTAAAGCACCTTGTCAAGGTGGATGAAGCAAATGAAATAGTGATAAACCAGCATGCGGAAACATCGTGTACTGGCATATTTGCTGCCGGCGATGTGACCAACGTACCATACAAGCAAACAATAATATCCTGTGGCCTGGGCGCCATAGCTGCTTTGTCGGCATACATGTATTTGTCAAAGCTGGAAGGCAAAACAGGCGTAAAGCTGGACTGGGGCTGAGCCAGGGCAAAAACAACTTATAAATACATATTTACTCCAATCACATTAGGTGATTGCATGCCAAAGAAAAAGACAACTAAGAAAGAAGTTAAAGGAGCAAAGAAAAAAGCAGGCTGCTGCTGCAACTGCTAAAAATATTTTTTTATTTTTATGCCAAATAGGTGAAAAAATGACCGTCAAAATCTATACGACAACGCACTGCCCGTACTGCAAAATGGCTAAAGAGTACTTCAAAGGCAAAGAAATAAAATATGAAGAAGTCAATGTTGAAGAGAACCATGCTGCAGCAGAAGAGATGATTGAAAAGTCGGGCCAGATGGGCGTTCCTGTAATAGAAATAAACGGGAAGATTATCATCGGCTTCGACAAGAAAGCGATAGAAGCGGCTCTGAAGAAATAATTTTTCTTTTTATCATAAATTTCTGGTTTTTGTCACTTTGTTCTCACTAAAAAATTATAGTCACGAGAAAGTCATTTCACTTTTTCAGTATACAGAAAGCAAGGAAAGAAAACTATATATACGCTGGCATTTTCTATAGATTGTACAGTTAAAAAAATGAATATACACTGTGGTCAGTATTTTCATAATTGCGTCTTTGGGATAAAGGTTTTGACATGAGGATAACAAAAGTCAGAAAAAGGGACGGTCGGGTTGTAGACTTTGACAAGCAAAGAATAACTATCGCCATATTCAAGGCAGCACAGGCGGTCGGTGGCGAGGACAGCGCGCTTGCAGGAAGCCTGGCTGACAAGGTCGTTGAATACGTGCAGGCCCGCATGCATCCTGGCGCTATACCAAACATAGAAGACATCCAGGATGTTGTTGAAAAGATACTGATAGAAGAAGGCCACGCCAAAACAGCAAAAGCCTATATTCTCTACAGAAACGACCGTGGCCACATAAGGGAGGAGCAGAAAAAAATATTGAACGGAAAGACAACAAAGCTGCCTTTCACTTTGAATGCGCTACAGGTCATTGCAAAGCGCTACCTGGTGCACGACAGGGTCGGCAACGTAATAGAATCGCCTGAGGACATGTTCAGGCGTGTTGCAGACACGCTTGCAGGCGTGGAATACGATTATGGAAAAACAAAAGAGGAAGTTGATGAGCTAAGCAGACAATTCTATGAAGTTATGACCAATTTTGAATTTGTGCCTGCCGGCCGCACGCTGACAAATGCCGGTTCACCGACGCCCATCGTGCCGAATTGTATTGTTTTGCATATAGAAGACAGTATGGACGGAATATTTCAGACACTGAAAGAGGCGTCGCTGCTGCAACAGGCAGGCTCAGGCCTGGGTTTTCCATTTCACTTATTGAGACCGGCTGGAACGATAGCAAAGCGTTCTAGGGGTGTGGCGTCTGGTCCTGTTTCTTTTCTAAGGGTTTACAACCATGCCTTCGGCGTGATAAAACAGCAGAACAGGCATGGTGCCAACATGGGTGTCATGCGTGTTGACCACCCGGACATACTGGAATTTATACATGCAAAAGACGTTGAAGGAGAGATAAGGAACTTTAACATATCTGTCGGCCTGACAGACGAGTTCATGAAAAAGGTCAAGGACAACGACCCGACTCCGTGGATATGTGAGTGGAACAACGAAAAAATAAAACCGCGTCGCGTCTACAGGGACAGCGGTGGAATTGTAGTGGACATAAAAGAAGAATCTATGTCAGCCAGGGAAATGTTCCAGGAAATAATTAACTCTGCATGGCAGACAGGAGAGCCGGGATGCGTATTTTTGGATAAAGTAAATGAGACAAACCCCATGCCTGGACTTGGTCGCATAGAGGCGTGCAACCCATGCGGCGAGCAGTTTTTGCACGACGGCGATGTGTGCAATCTCGGTTCAATAAACCTGGAGAAGTTTGTAAAAGATGATAAGATTGATTTTGACCGCCTAACCTATGTTACAAGGCTGGGCACAAGGGCGCTTGACAACGTCGTGGATTTAACAGCTGCGCCATCTGATCGCGTTAACAAAACATTCCGCGGCGGCAGAAGAATAGGTCTGGGCATAATGGGCTTTGCTGACATGCTCTATCTGCTGCACATACCATACAACTCGGAAGAGGGTTTCAAGACAGCAGAAAAAGTGATGAAATGCATAGAAGACGCAGCTGACGCAATGAGCCAGGAACTCGCAGCAGAGAAAGATGTATTCCCGTTCTGGGACAAGAGTATTTACAAACAGGGCGGCAAAAAAAGAAGAAATGCTGCTGTCACAAACATAGCGCCAACAGGAACTATATCCATGATTTTCGATGTATCCGGTGGTGTGGAACCTTATTTCGCGCTGGCGTATCACTATGAAGGCATACTTGGCGGTGATACCCAACTGTATTATATCAACAAGCACCTGAAAAGAGAACTGGAAAAATATGGATTATACAACGACGATATCATGAAACAAATATTTGAGCGGGGCACGCTGCAAAATATACAGGAGGTACCAGAAGAACTCAAACGCATATTCGTAACATCCATGGACATATTGCCGGAAGATCACACAAGAATGCAGGCTGCATTCCAGAAATATTGCGAGAATGCAATATCCAAAACAATAAACTTCCCTGAGGATGCAACTAAAGAGGACGTCCTGCAGGGCTACCTATTGGCGTGGGAACTGGGCTGCAAGGGCTGCACTGTCTACAGAAACAACTCTCGCCGCATCCAAGTTTTGAATTTGAACAAGAAAGAGGAAGAAGCGGGCCTGCCAGAAGAGACAGAAAAACCGAAGGCGTCCATTGTTGTGACAAGCAGAGAAAAGCAGATGACCATATGCCCGGAATGTGAAAACATGCTGGAACAAAAGGAAGGGTGCGTCGAATGCCCTAGTTGCGGCTGGGGACTGTGCACAGGGTAAGACTTCTGTTGTTTTCTATTTTATTGTTAATTCATCACTATGAGCTTCTCGCTGGCTGCCTCACTAAGAATGCTTTCAGGGACTTCGTACACATGAAGTCTTCTGTTTTCTGACGTCCACTGACCATAGTGAATATGCTTATTTCTCGCAGGTGCAAGAATTTTATCAGCCAGAAGCTTATCAACGGCTTTTCTTGTTTTTTCACCGTTGAATATGAGAATACGTTCCAGGCCTGTTTTGATCCAGTAGCTTACCATATTTTCTATGTCATTCTCTGTGTCGAGAGCCGGCGTCATGCTCACAAAAGTCGGAAGGTCGAAATACGCCCCGCTGACCACTTTTCTTGCTAATTTCATTCCTTCCTTTTCGGGAAGTACTTCAAGAGTGTTAAAAACGTCTTTTATTTTTATGCGTCCCTCGACAAAATAATTATCAGATACAACAGAAAAATCACGTTTTGAATCGTAATTTTTGAGAATCAGGTCAGCCGCCCTTATTGCATATTTTCTAAATTCTTCCTTGTTCATCATTTACAAGGTCTTTCTAATTTATAAAAAGCTTGAATAGATATCTAGCACTATGGAACTTCAGGTCGGTATGAAAGCACTACTAAAAAACAGGGAAGGCAAATATTTACTTCTAAGGCGGTCGCCTGACAAATACCCGGAAGCTGCGCTGCGATGGGACATACCTGGCGGAAGAATAAATACCGGCGATTTGCTGATGGATAACCTAAAAAGGGAAATAAAAGAAGAAACAAATTTGGATCTTAAAAAAGAACCGAAACTAGTCGCTGCGCAGGACATACTTCGTGTACAAGACAGGCACGTCATAAGGCTGACGTATGCAGGGGAAATAGACGGAAATCCTGTTTTGGATACAGAGGAAAGCGTGGACTTCGGCTGGTTTACTTCGAAGGAAATAAAAAATCTGGAACATCTTGACATTTACGTAAAAGAACTCATTGAAAAGGGCATGCTGCTGAACGGCGAATAAAATGAAGACATGGGCTGACTCGGAAAAAACAAATCTCTTCGGTGGCGAAGCCACTACAAAGGATTCGCTGCGCATTGATGCGTGCGGCGATGTGGACGAGCTAAATTCTTTCCTGGGATTAGCAAGGGCGAGGCTGGATGACAAGGAAGTTGACGCAATACTAAGAGATGTCCAGAGAGATCTTTTCATAATCGGGGCTGACCTGGCAAAAGCCGGCAGCAGGGAAAAAGCAGTACTAACGAAGGAACATGTAAAAAAACTGGAAGATATGGTTCATAAAATAGAAAAAGATCTTCCGAAACTGACAAAATTTATTCTGCCTTCAGGCACGCATGCGGCTGCTTTGTTACACGTGAGCCGGTCGGTGTGCCGCAGGGCTGAGAGAAAATGTTTCGCACTAAAGAAAAAGGAAATCGTCAACGAAGACATAATAAAATATCTCAATCGTCTTTCTACGCTTTTGTTTGACCTTGCCCGCCTGGCGAACAAGAAAGCAGGTGTGAAGGAAGATGAATGGTGAAGTGCAGCAGAAGGACGGGCAATTTTTTATAGAAGCCGCGGGCAGAAAAGCTGTCCTCGACTACGTCATAGACGGGGACAGAATGGACATATTTCACACGTTTACCGCAGAAGAGTTGCGCGGTCTGAACCTTGCTGAAAAGCTCACCCAGGCTGCTTTCGAGTTTGCAAAGAAAAACAATCTGAAAGTTGTGCCGACGTGTCCATATGTAAAGGACACTTTTCTAAAGAAACACAAAGAATTCGATAAGATGATAGAACACTAGTAATTCTTGCGTAATTGGTTTTTTTCTGCTGTTTATCTTTAAATTTATCTCATGCGTAATCTAGAAGGAAATAACATGCCTGTTGATATTATAGTAGGTTCTTAGTGGGGAGACGAGGGCAAAGGAAAGATAGTAGACCACCTCGCGGAACGTTATGTCGCAGTAGCGCGATACCAGGGCGGCCACAATGCAGGCCATACTGTCTGCGATGATAATGGCAACGAGTACGTATTTCATATGATTGATTCTGGTATACTTTATCAAAACGTTAAAGGTGTGCTCGGGAACGGCGTTGTAATAGAACCTCGTGCACTAAGAAATGAGATAGAGACACTGAGCAAAAGGGGTTTGAAAATAACTCCCCAGAATTTCTTTATATCGGATCAGGCCCATGCGATAATGCCGTACCACTGCGAAGAAGAGCAAACGTCTGCACTCAAGAAAATAGGAACAACCGGCCGCGGCATAGGCCCTGCTTATACGGACAAAACTGAAAGAAGCGGCATAAGAATGATTGATCTTTACAACCTCGGAAGACGTGACGTAAGGGACAGAATTCTTGCGCGTATAGAAGAGGGATTTTCAGCTTACAAAAAAGACGGATTCAACCCAGAAGAAGTTCTTGTCGCAATTGAAAAAGATTTTGAATACCTAAAGCCGTTTGTTACGGACACCTCTGCTCTTATTAATGACTGGCTTCGCAACGGTTATGATGTACTTGCCGAAGGCGCCCAGGGCGCATTGCTGGATGTCGACCATGGCACCTATCCTTTTGTAACGTCGTCAAATACCATATCCGGCGGCGCATGTACGGGGCTTGGAATCCCACCGACATCTGTAGAGAAAGTTATAGGCGTTGTAAAGGCGTACACAACAAGGGTTGGCAACGGCCCGTTTCCCACAGAACTAGATGACGAGACAGGGGAGATGCTTAGAAAGAGGGGAAAGGAATACGGCGCGACAACAGGAAGACCAAGGAGATGCGGCTGGGAAGACCTTGTTGTGTTGAGCACAACATTGGCAATGAACGGTGTGACAGAGATTGCACTTACAAAACTTGACGTCCTTGATACGCTGCCGGAAATCAAGACATGTACAAGCTATGATCTGCATGGGGAAAAAATCAACAAAATACCCCATCTTGTGGAACTTCTTTCAGAATGCAAACCCTGCTACGACATGGTCAATGCAGGATGGAACGAATCCACAAAAAATATTACACGCTATACTAACCTGCCCAGAAACTCAAGGAAATACATAGAGGAAATACAATCAAGATTAAACGTGTCTATAAGGTTTGTTTCTGTGGGCAAGCAACGGGCTAAGACAATAGCAAAATATTAACCTGATCGTCTTATCACATTCGATATTTCTTCTGCCAGGTCGGAGGCCTTCATGCCCTGACCGTATTTTTTTGCGGCAAGCTGGCCTGCGCGGCCGTTGATAAAAGCCGCAACACATGCCGCCTTGAATGGATCCACGTGGCGGGCAAGCATGGCGCCGCATATGCCGGCGAGGGTGTCGCCGGTGCCGGCCTTGGCCATCTCCGGGCAGCCTGTTTTGTTTATTTCTGTATGAATGCAATCTGCGATAACATCAACATGACCCTTTAGCAGGACAATACAATCAAGTCTGGCTGCGAGCTGTTTTGCTGCGGCACTCCTTTGTTTTATGTTATTACCTATTTTCCTTTTCGAAAGCGCATAGAATTCTTTTGTGTGCGGCGTGAGGACAAAATTTTTATTGAGAGGAAAATTAATTGCATACAAAGCGTCTGCGTCTATCACTGTGGGGATCGTCGTCTTCCTGATTATTGACTTTACTGCTTCCATTGTTTGCTTTTCTCTGCCCAGCCCGCCGCCTATTATCATTGCATCACTGGCCTTCTGAAGATCTATTATTTGCCTCACATGCTTCTTTGCAAGGTAATCACCCTTCAGCGGGTAGGCGATCATGTCCGGTGAGTACGATCGGATAGTCAGTGCTGCCTTTTCCGGCGCTGCGATCTTTACGATGTCGCAGCCTGAGCGGTAGGCAGCCAATGTATTGAAAATAGGCGAACCGGTGTAAAGATAAGAGCCGCCTATGATAAGAAGACGGCCGTGCTGGCCCTTATGCGACCACGCAGCGCGCTTCTTGTAAATATGCCTTATCAACTGCTTTGGGTCCATAATAGAATTTATACGTGACATCTTTATTAATTCCGGCCGAGAAGGTATTTACATGGAAAAGGATAGCAAACTTCTAAAGATGTCCGAGATCAGCCTTTGGTTAGATACATATGACGACATATTTTCTGACTTTGACCCACGGCCTTATCACCAGAGAGCCCTGTCAATAGATTTTTTGGACGAGGCAAAGCGGGCGAGCAGGGACAAGGAAGCTGGAATAGAACTAAAACTGCTCATAGCCAAGAAAAAGAGGAATGCAACAAACGAGATCCTGATAAAGAAAAGGCTGAGGGAGCATTTCAGGAAGCACCACGCATATCTTCACAGGGAAAAAATGGGCATAATAAGAAAAGGCATTGAATACACGGTCATCGGGCTACTTGTAATGTTTCTGGCAACGCTCCTTACATTTGAATATGAGAAGACACTGCTTACGGCATTTCTCATCGTGATCATGGAGCCGGCTGGCTGGTTCCTGTTCTGGGAAGGCATGAACCAGGCTGTATTCGAGTCGAAGAGGATAAATCCTGACCTGGAATTCTACGAAAAAATGATAAAATGCCGTGTAGAATTCGTGAGCTACTAATGGTTTAATATTTTCCATTCTAATCGTCATGCAGATAAAGGCTTACTGAGTCTTCTCAAGAATTCTGTAACATATAATTTTGCGTTATCTAGATTTTCATAATCTTTAAGATAAAATTTAGGCAATTCCTCTGGAGTAATGCCCTTAACCATTGAGGACAGTCCATTCGACCAGTAATCTCTTTGATATAACGTTAAAATAGGAATTTCTGTCAATCCCTTGCGTGGTCTGAGGCAGGCATATGCAATTTCAATGCCAGTGCCTATGCTTGGTATCGAAACCTCAAAGATCGCGGCATCTATATCGCCTTCGATTGATTCAATCATTTTTCTCCTGACATAGATCGTTCTTTGTGGCCCTGACGGGGGAAGCGGTCCAATTGCTCTTTCTAGAAGTTCGGCTGTTTCTTCTTTGCTCCTTCCTGTTGTGTGCTCAGACACGACGTCGTAGCCTTCGCTTTTGATTAATTCGATTACGGCTCTATTGATAAAGGCTCTTTCGCCGCGATCTTTTGCACCCTGTATGGCTGCTCCATAAAATAATTTCATGCTCTAAAGTAACTTAGCAATTCTTAAGAACTTTACTTCTAATCCAATATCATGATTGATATTCTCAAAGAGAAGCATGCGCAAAAAAGAAAGGAGATAGAAAACCGTTTACAGGACTTTCGCAATTCCTGGAAGCAGGACGACAAACACGTGTTCGGAGAACTGTGCTTTTGCCTGCTGACGCCGCAGAGCAAGGCAAAGTCGTGCTGGCGCACAATAGAAAAATTGAAGGAAACAGGCCTGCTGTATAATGGCACTGCGCCGGAAATGAAGAAATGGATGGCTTCTGTGCGCTTCAATGAGAATAAGTCAAAATACCTCGTCCTGGCAAGGGAACTTTTTTCTGATAATGGAAAACTAAAGGTGAAAGAGAAATTAAACTCATTGGGCGACGCAAAAGCGATGAGGACGTGGCTTGTAAAGAACGTGAAAGGCATGGGTTACAAGGAAGCAGGGCACTTTCTGAGGAATGTGGGCTTCGGCGATAACATAGCTATCTTGGACAGGCACATCCTGAAGAATTTGGTGAGATATGGGATCATAGAAGAGATACCAAAGTCCCTTACGGAAAAGAAATATCTGGAGATAGAGGAAAAAATGCGAAGCTTCGCTTCGCATATGAACATACCGTTTGATCATTTAGACCTGCTTTGGTGGTCTGAAGAGGCTGGAGAGATTTTTAAATAAATCCTGCATCTTTTACTAGTCTTGGATTGCTTCTTGTTTTTGCAAAATCTTCGTCACCGTAGAATAAGCGACATGCAAATTGATCGTTAAGATGCACTACAATGAGTGGTGGGGCAGTTGACTTATCAAGATACATCCTCATTTTAAACCCGAGTGTATCATGCTCTTCGCCAGGGTTAATAACAACATCATCTGACCCTTCTTCTACAATCTTTTTCATTGCGTATTCGACCGGTAGTCTTTTCAAAAGTTTTTCAAATTGAGGGTCTCCATCCCACTGCTGAAGCAGATCTTTGTTATATGCAAGCATAATAGGTCTATTCATCAAAACTATAAAAATGTAAAACGTATTTGTTTATGTAATTGAAAGACGAATCAGAAAAATTACGCAGAAATAAAGAAAAACCCTCCAAAAACCGCTTTAAAAATCCGCTTAAATACTTATCAAAATCCAATAATTATCACAGTTAGGGAAAGGAAGGAAGTGAAGGGTTTGAAGTTTTAAACATTTGAAAACTTCATTGAGGTCCTATTTCTAACGGAACAGATTGACGCACCAAAAGTGCGTCTGTCGATAAACGGGGTAATTAAATACGGAAGGCAAAATTGTTTTAGAAAACAAGAATAGACCAACCTATGCATTACCCTCAATAGAAAGGTGTTAAGATGGAAAGAAGAGGAAGAGGCGGATTTGGTAGAGATCGTCGCGGTGGAGGCGGCGGCGGATTCGGCGGCGGAGGCCATGGCGGATTCGGCGGCGGAGGCGACCACAGGGACAGTTTCGACAAACCCAAGCCTGTAAAGATCGGAGAAGAGTATGACGTAACCATAACCGACGTCGGCGCAAAGGGAGACGGTATCACAAAAGTGGAAAACTTTATCGTCTTCGTTAACGGTGCAAAGAAGGGCGAAAAGTGCAGAATCGTAAT
>JAPLUZ010000006.1 GCA_026397375.1 Candidatus Aenigmatarchaeota archaeon
TACATACGGCACAGATACGAGGTCGGTTATTATTATGTTTGCCATGAGAATCCCTAATTACGCCTTTTCGAAAGGTCCCATTTTGATTCCTCATCTTCTAACTCTTCCTGTAGTTCACTTAGTATTTGCCCCAGGTCACGCGCTTCATCTCTTGATTGTTTGTCCCGCGCAACGTCAAGATTAGCCTTTGTTACCAATATTTTGTTTTTTAAATAACTGATTCTCTGAGTCCCGGTAAGTCCCCTTGCCCGTTTTTTATAGTCTTTGATTTCATTCATGTCGAATTTATGAGCTTCCCTGTATCCGCCAGGCCTTGCTCCTGTGCCGCCTGTCACGTGGCCGACAATAAAGTATACAAGGCCCATTATGAAGATCAGGAATACGAAGTAAGGTCCTGCCAGCAGCGCAAATGCCGGGTAGTATCCGCCTGCTATGATGAACAGGTATGCTCCCACGCCAAGCATCAGCCTTAATCTCTGGTTAACGACAATCCTTCCTGTCATGGAAAAGACAATAATAATTATGAAAATAGTAGGCACTATAAAGAACATGACAAGGTCCTTGAACAGGTTGCCTGTGAAAGGGCTTCCAGGATATTGTGTCATCCCAAGAAGCTGGGTGAAAATCAGATAGCCTATGTCTTCTACCATAAGCAATCTATGTCAGAAGTGGAATAAAAAGATAGTGGAACCAGAAAAGGAAAAAAAGAAACTAATTGCGCATAAGCCTTGCCCTCATTTCATATGCTTTTACAAGGTCAGCGCCACCCTGCAATGTAACAGGATTGTAGTCAAACCATCCGTTTTCGTGAGCACGTTCATGGTCAAAGTTAGGATTTTTTTTGCGTTCAAGCTTTGCCTTGAATTCGTGGCCAAGCCTCTTTTTTGCCTCTTTCCAGCTAAGACCGTCTGCAAGATATATCATTTTGCCATCTTCATACGCACCTGAATTGTAACCCCTTCTTTCCATCTCGTTTCTAGGCAAAATTTCGACAGCATAACCGTGTTTTCTTATGTCCTCAAGCATGAGTTTGTAAGTGATTTCGTCCTCGTCCAAAGTGCTTCTCCTTGCACCAGCCCCTTCCAGAAGCCTGTCTATGTTTTTCTCATGATATTCAGGAACAACCGGATTCTCTTCTGTCCTGTAGACGAATGAAAAGTTTTTCAGTAAGCCGTTCACATAAGAGCCAGCTTCCGTGTAAGGCCCGCCTGCTTTTTCCGGCTTTGGCGGAGCCACAGGTTCCTTTTTTTCAGATTCACCCTTGTCACGAGCCTTTTCAAGAAAGCCTTTTACCCACTCTATTACATTGGGTACGCCGTTTACTTCTTCGGGCTTGTCTGCTACAACCCTTCCGCTACCAGGTCTCCAAGGTATTCTATCTCCTTCACCATTTTTTGTTATTACGGGCATATACTACACCTACTACTTATATGGTCAGCCCGGTATATAAAGATTTTGTTACTTATAAGTAGTATATAAATAGCTAATTTTAAAAGCATGAAAAGTAAAAAAGGAAATAGAAAAAGTAAAAAAAGAAAAGAAAAGCAGAAGTTGCTGCGCAGCTTCCATCTCTTTTACTTCTTCTTGTCGTGGAAGAAGTCGCTGTCCTCGACTCTCCTCAGCAGGTCGCCGAGTTCTCCTCTTCCTCCGAGCACGGTCATCATTTCTCTAGGTCCGTAGTAGCTGAAAAGGCCGTTGGGCTGGCGGGTCATGGACATTACTACCCTATTTTCAAATCGGTCTATGTAGTAGACATTGCCGTTGCTTTCTGTGTAAGGAACAAGATGATACATTCTCTTTTCAGGAGCTTCTTTTTCTGAATGACCATGATTATGTAAATTATGCCCTGAATTACGTGAAGTATTAACTATTGTGTACAAGCTCATTGCTGTGTTGTAGAGCGCTTCGTTGGACACGTTGCTGTTGAACATCTGCATTGGAAAATCCTTTGGTATCTGAGAACCAAAATCCTTCTGCATGTAGGAAACCCATTCGTTTAGCTGGTTGCGATATGACATAAGATTCACCGGATTGCTGATACATTTCTGAAACACCTAAACTATCGATTGTCAAAATCTGAATATAAGCATTTGGATAACGTTGAGAAGAAGATTCACTCCTGGTAAAACAAGGAATTTCTTTCTAAATACGTAGCTAGGGTAATACTTTTGCGTAGTATAATCCTACTTGCAGGAAAAAAGGTAAGAAAAAGTATATAAAGTAAGAAAAGTAATAATAAAGTAAAAATAGTGGCCCGCTGATTCTAAAACTTGGCCACTATTCCACACCCCTCTACATTAAGGGACACCGAAGGTTTCCCTTAGAATGCTCAGAAAGCAGAGCTTTCTGGCACGCCAAAAATCTTTGATTTTTGAGCGTCTAGACTTAATCCCTTCCTGCGGTGATGCAACGTGCGCGAAGAAAAAGTTTCGTCGAAAGGCCAGGTCGTTATCCCAAAATACATAAGAGATGCTGTAGGCATGAAACCCGGCTCCGTCGTCATAATAACAAAAATCGACGACAAAGTTTTGATTATGAAAAAACCGGACAATCCTGCTGAAGCCCTGGCAAAGACAGGCCAGGACATGGCCATGAAAAATATCCGCCGCCAGATCAAGGGCGAATAGGCATGAAAGAAAACAATAAAAAAATTTATCTGGATACTTTCGTCTTCATGGACGTGCTGTCCGGCGATCCGCCGCTGTCAGAAAAGGCGTTGAATTACATAAAAGAAACAGAAAAAGACGGTGCAGTGATCTCAGCTATTTTATTCACCGAGCTG
>JAPLUZ010000026.1 GCA_026397375.1 Candidatus Aenigmatarchaeota archaeon
ACTCTACTCTGTCATTGAAAAATCTGTAATCCCTGGCCCTTAGATTCAGGTAAGAGAAAAACAGCGCTACTAAAAATAAAATGTCGAAAACTGCCAAACCTAAAATCCCGCCGAATACGAATAAAAGTGACCCAAGCCAAAATCCAATAATTATAAAAATAAATACTGTTGTTAAAAATCTTGAGAACATGGCAGCAATCATATGGGGTTTCAGTACAAACATCGGCTGTTCACTGCTGGGATCCATAAATTAACTTCTTTTTCCCTATATTTAAGCCTAAGGCGTTAATCTCGTTCTGTCTCTTGGCCACAGCATCGCCTCGCGGATGTTCTTCAAACCGCAGATTATGTATGTGAGGCGCTCTAAACCGATGCTCCAGCCCGCGTGCGGCGGCATGCCGTATTTGAAAGCATTCAGGTAGAATTCAAAGTTCTTCGGGTTCATCTTTCTTCTCTTCATTTCGCTGACGAGAATATTGTAATTATGAATTCGCTGCGCGCCTGAGCTGATCTCCATGCCGTCAATCAAAAGATCGTACGCGCGGCATATCTTTTCGTTGCCCGGCTCAGGCATAGAATAAAAGGCACGCACGTCAGTGGGCCACTTTGTCACGAGAAGCGGGTTGAAATTCTTGCACAAAGCGCGCTCGCCTTCAGGCGGTATGTCGTCGCCCCACTTTATGTTTATGCCGTCTTTTTTCAATACATCTAATGCCTCAGTATATGTTAATTGCTTGAATGGGACAAGCGGAATATCCAAAGTCCTGCCCAGTATTTTCAATTGTTCCTTGCATTCCTTCACAACTTCCTTGTAAATGAAATTCACAGCGCCTTCTATGTATTTCAGTGCGCCCTGCTCGTCCTCGACAAAAGCAACCTCGATATCCATCTGCGTGCTCTCGTTCAGGTGTCGCGTAGTGTTGTGTTCTTCTGCACGAAAAACTGGTGTGACTATCAGTACTTTGTCCAGGCCAGAAGCCATGAGCATCTGCTTGTACAGCTGCGGGCTCTGGGAAAGGAATGCTTCATTCTCAAAGTAAGATATGGGAAACAGATTTGTCCCGCCCTCTGTTGCCGCAGAAACAACGCACGGCACATGAGCTAGTATGAATCCTTCTGCTTCCAAGTATTTGATAAATGACCTGTGAACAACATCCTTTATTCTGAAAATAGCAGAAACTTCTTTTCTCCTGAGGTCGAGATAGCGGAAGTTTATTCTCGTGTCCAGTTCTGATTTAATATTAGGGTCTGTTTCCAGTGGCAGCGGTGCTTCGGCCTTTGCCAGCACATTGATTTTTTCCGGTACAATCTCAAAGCCACCTGGCGCGTCCTTATTTTTTATGACCTTGCCGGTCACAGAAACAACGCTCTCCCTTGTCAGCGACGTTATTGTATCTACCAGGCTATCGAGAATGTCGCCTTTCTTTGCAATTATTTGTACTTCCCCCTCTTTATCGCGGAGAATGAGAAACTTTACTTTACCAATATCTCTTATTTTTGCAACCCAGCCCGCCACCGTTACGGTTTTGCCATCATACTGGGGCGTTATCTGTGAAGAATAGTGCGTCCTTAGCATAGAACTACCTTAGCCCAACATTGTAGAAGATCGTCCAGACAACCAGCCATAAAATAATGTAAGCAATAAGGCCGTTGCCAAGCCACCATTTGAAGCCCTCTTTTATCTTGACAACTTGTCTGAACAAGAAAATTACAACAGCTGCAATAAGGATCATCAGGACCAAGGAACCGGGCGGGTTGTTCAGAAGAAAGGAAAAATAACCAAGAAGTATGCCTATCACTGCAAATACCAGCGTAGCCACCAGTTCCTTGTCAAAATAAGATTTTACCGACATTTATTCACCTTTTGCGAAATCCATTATTTGTCTCTGCTCTTTTTCTTCTTTCAGTGTCGCTATAGTCATCCATGACTTTCTTACAAAATCAGGAAGTTCTTTATTCATTTTAATCCAATCCTTTAAAAACCTGACAGTCCTTTCATCGCTTGTATATCCAGACCCGAAAAAGCCATACTTTTCGTGCAGCTTCTCTATTTCCATGTCCCTGTTTACCTTGGCAATTATAGACGCAGCTCCGACAGGCAGATGTTTTTTGTCTGCATAATTCTCGCACACAAGTTCTGTCTTTTTGTTGCGAATTCCGGCCCTGACTTTTTCTGCAAACTTCTTTGTGTTGACTTCAGGCGAGTCTATGATTACCCGGTCTGCGTCAAAAAGATTAATTATGTGCTGCATCTTCTTGATTTCCAGCTTGTTCAGATTTGTTTCCCCTACTGCACGGTCTATTTCTTTTGCGCTGACCTTCAAAAGAACGTAGTCGTCCGAAATCTTCTTTATCTTTGTAAATATTTCTTTCCTCTTTGCTGGCGTAAGCAACTTGGAATCTTTTACGCCCCACTCCTTTAATTTGCCTATCTTCTCTTCGTCTATGAGGTAGCCGCAGATCATCATCGGGCCGCACACAGGACCTCTTCCGGACTCATCAATGCCAAGAATTTTTGTCAAATTACTATCACCCTTTTCTACCAAATCAATAAAGAATCTATTTAAGAGCATTTAATTAATTATCATAACTTATAGCGGAGTAGAGAAGCCTGGAGTCCTCGCAAGGCCCATAGCCCAGAACGATTTTGTCGCTGGCCTGTGAAACCTTGAGATCGGTGGAAGTAAAAAATCAGTTTTTTACTGCCGAATTCAAATTTGGGTTGGAAAACCTGCCCAATGGAACTCCACCCTCCGCTATTCTTTCTTTATTTCTTTCTTGCCATAACGCGAATTTCTTAAGGTGTTTTGGATGTCTAAAGCCTATTATTTTTATCCACTTCAGTAATTTATAATGTCCATAAACAGTTACTTCATGTGTGATTTCTGTCTTATTCACTCGTTTATCAAAGTATTTTCTCTTATATTTGCATACGGTTAGCCCGTTATTAACAAGAAAATTACTTATTTGTTTTATTATATTTTCTGACTTACATACAACAGTTACAACAGGATAATAGTTTTCGTTTCTATACCGTTTCTTAAGTGACAGACAACCGTCTGTATCATAAAACCCTTGTATAAAATTCTTAGTTAAGACTTTATTTTTCATAAATATTTTAGGTATTTCCAAGTTGTCTTTTCTTCCACTAGGAAGTCCAATGATTTTTGTCAGAAATAAAACAATTGATTTTGATGTAAAAACAAAACCATAAGACCTGTTTCCATCAAAATATTTCATCTTAATGTCCAGGTTAAATAAATCGTGTATAAGGGGTTTCAATATTTTTTCATAAAACTCTTGTTCGTCCTTTGGATTGCCAACACATTTTACAATATAATTATGTTTATGTAGCTGAATTTGTATGCTACCATCTCCAGCCAGTACGCCGCACAGATAAGCTAAGTCATTTGTTACTTTATTAGGTACTTTCACTTTCTTTATTTTGTCTATTGCCGTTGGTTTTATATCAGATATGTTCAACATATAAAGCACTATTAATTTATAGGGAATTATTCTTTATATACTTTTCTTGAATAAAAAAACATATGTCAAAAAAGAAAGGCTTTACAAAAGACCGCTATAAAGAAGAAATTTTATTGGTTTTAAAGAATCAGCCATTTATGTCCACAAACGAAGTTGCTGAATCATTATCAATGGGTTATGACACAACTTTAAAATATCTAACAGAGTTGCACAAGACAAGTCATATTAAGCTTAAGACCGTGGGTAATAGAAGATTCTGGTACAAGTGATAAAATGGAAATTATCACAAAAGAAGAAAGCACAGAGCTGCTGAAAATAGCAAGGAACATAATGGAGAGATCAGCAAGAAAAGAAATGCTGGGAAAGCCCAAAAACTATCCTGAAAAACTGGACAAGAATTTTGGCATTTTGTGCATATTAAAAAAAGACAGTGATGTAAGAGGCCAGATAGTTGTCGGATTTCCTGTGTCATTGTTCTCTATTTTGGACGCGACCATTTCTGCTGTCACAGCCCTGACAAGCGAGTGCAACCTGCTGACGCATGAGCTGAACGAGATAAAGATAGAATTGTCCATCCTGACTGAGCCGGAATTAATGCGCTTCAACAAAAAAGAGGAAATTCTGGAAAACATAAAACAAAATATTGATGGATTGCTGCTGCGCTACGGCATTTTTGAATCCTTTTTGCCGCCGCAGGCGTGGACAGAAATAAAAGAAAAGGAAGCCTTCCTGGACAAACTATGCGAAAAAGCAGGCGTCGAAAAGGAGACGTGGCGCGAAGCAGATATAGAATTGTACAAATTCCAGGCACAAATTATAGAGGAAGACTGACTTTTTAAACATAATAGACATATTCTTTTTCAATGATTTTTAGGAAAAGTGATAATTCTATGAAAACCGATTCGGGCACCAATTGGAAGCCGGAATACTATCGCCTTCTCACCTATGTTGGGCGTATGGTTGATAGGTGTGTTGCTGATTTCTATGAAAGCAGTGTCTACCCAGGTTTTCCTGAGAAAGAAATATTATACAAAAAAATGCTAGATCGTAAAAAGGGGACACAAAAACTTCGTGCCATGGCAGCCTATCTGGCATTCAGTGTCTTTAAGGGAGAAAATGCATTAGACGACGATAAAGTAAAGCGCATTATATCTGCAGTGGAACTGGAAAACTGGTCAAATTATGAGCTAAACTGGCTTTTTGACGGTAAAGCAAATACAAAATCCCTGTTAGAAGTAAAAGAAGCTGGTCTTGCAACCCACGGATTTTTTAATGATGCTCTAAAGATCATTTCTGACATGCCA
>JAPLUZ010000032.1 GCA_026397375.1 Candidatus Aenigmatarchaeota archaeon
GGTCTGAGATGTTCCTCTCGCGTCCACGAGGCTTATCCCTCGTAGGCTGACTCCCGTGATAAGGTACGACGGTATTCGGAGTTTCGTTGGGTTCAGCAACCTGGTGGGGTCCTTAGCCCATCGAGTACTCTACCCCTGTCGCCCATTTACACGAGGCTAACCCTAAAGTTATTTCGGGGAGAACCAGCTATTTCTGGGTTTGATTAGTCTTTCGCTCCAATTCTCAGCTCATCCCATAGTTTTTCAACACTAACGGGTTCGAGCCTCCATTTCGCTTTCGCGAAACTTCATCCTGCCCAGGGCTAGATCATCTGGTTTCGGGTCTTTGTCCCGTGACTGACCGCGCTTTCACACGGATCCTAAAAGGAATTCGCTTTCGCTACGATTACGGCCAAAGGCCTTAACCTCGCCACGAGAAAAAACTCCCTGCCCCGTTTTTCAAAACGGACGATGGGTTCGTCTTGCTTGCGCAAGCTTTAACCATCTAACTGTAACTATCAGGTTTCATGCTCTGTTTAAGCACCTTTTATGGTTGCTTTTCAGCGTTCCGTCACCGTACTTGTACGCTATCGGACTTTGGGACTGTTTAGGGTTAGGAGTAGATGACTCCTGGATTCTGACTGGCAATTCAGCCAGTCATACTCGGGATACCCGCCATTATCCACTCAACTTCCGGTACGGGACTATCACCCTTTTGCGTGCCGCTTTCCAGCGGACTTCCTGTCATTGAGATCGGATAGACACGGGTCCAAACACCACATTGCACCGCATTACTGCGTAGCTTCAGTTTGCCCTGTCTCCTTTTCAGTCGCCCTTACTGGGGAGATCGAAAATTCTTTCTCTTCCTGCACGTAATAAGATGTTTCAATTCTGTGCGTTCGACTTCCAAACAAGGTTTAACCCCTGTCTGGAATTAATGGGATGTCCCATTAGGCAATTCGTGGTTCGAAGGCTGCATGCGCCTCGCCACGACTTTTCGCAGCTTGCCACGACCTTCATCTCGTCCAAAGCCAAGCAATCCTCCTAATAGTATGGGAGCTAGCTATCTTTGTTCTAGGTTTCCTGTGACTGCCTCATTAAGAATATGAATTTTTTTCATGTCTTTTAGCACTGTGACACATTATCTTCATAACGTGCTGCAATTGATCGAAAATCGTAGATTTTCGTATTAATTATGAAATTGAACTAGACAGAGAAAACAGGTAGACAAGCAATTGTTTAGTAATATTGCCCGCCGTCCACCACCATTGCAGCCCTCTCACAAAACCGCAAGACTCTGAGTAGTTTTCAGTTGCATGTAATACTTCAGGCCGCTCTCGCGTGCCTTCATTAAAAATAGCGCAGGATTACTGACCCCGCAGCAGACTATTATAAGATAAATTAAAGTATAAAAAGGTTATTTCATTGCTCATTGCGGCTTCTTTGGAAATTCTCCCCGAAGAGCCGCTGCTGCTATTTTCTTCGTATCCGGCGGGAAGTCTTTGTCGACAATCCATTCGAGAAATCCAGGCTCGTTCTTGGCCATATACGATAATGGCATGCCTCGGTATTTGCTGAAATTTACCACGGCTTCGTTGCCTAGCCAGACAAACCTGCCGCTGTTGTCAACCCAGTTCACGGATCTTCTTTCGTTGCAGAAATCGTGCAGTGCGCCAATGCTATGGGGCAGTTCCGGGTGTTTCTCCAGCTGCGATTTAAATATGTCAAAGGTTGCCCTTACGTCGTGTTCAGAACTGTGATGATTTTCCATTTCTTTGCCGCAATATTTTCTATAGGCCGCAGGCAGATTCCTTGGTTCCAGTCGGTGATAAATAGCCTGGACGTCCAGAATAGCTCGCCCCTCGCGGGAGAATTCGCTACCGGCCCTCTTAAATTCGGTTTCCAAGACACTAAGATCAAAGTTTTTTATATTGAAACCTCCCAGGTCACAGCCCTCTAGAAATTTTTTGAGTGTTTCCGCATACTCCCGGAAAGTTGGTTTGCCTACTACATCACTGTCAGCTATTCCGTGGATCGCCGTAGCCTCCGGTGGTATTGAAATCTCTGGGTTAATCCTTGTAGTCATGAATTCTTCGCTTTTATCAGGGTGTATCTTTAGGACCGATACTTCCACAACCCTGTCCAGGAATTGTGCTAGTCCCGTTGTCTCCAAGTCAATAAACACAATAGGCCTGTCCAACGGTATATCCATAGCAATCATCCATCCTATCTAAAACAAGAAAATACATAAACCTAAGAACTCTTCTATTCCAAGAGCTTAACGAACTCTATTGTGTTCGACCCTTTTATGTATTTGTTTTTTTCAAAGAATTTCACTTGTTTTTTCGTTCCATAGGCACCTAAAATTACAGCAAAATATATTTTTATAGAAACCTGGCCAAATCTTAGATATGGAAAAGCACATCGTCTATATTGACATACTAAGAGTTATAGCGATTGTACTTGTCATCCTATTTCATTTTCTCTATAACGTGTATCTTGACAATTCGCTGCGCTACATAGGATTTGCGGGCATTTCCCTGTTCTTTATCATAAGCGGATTTTTGCTTGCGAAAAAGTATCCCAGGCTCATAAACTTCTCCCTGAGGTGGTTCGTGAAAAGATACGTAAAAATCGCGGTGTTTTATCTTCTTTCGATGCTTGCCATAGCATTTCTTTTCTGGAAGCAAACTTATCCCGGCGACCTCCTTGCAAACATATTAGTTCACCTTACGTTTCTTGACCCGTTTTTCCCGCAGTTCGCCTATAGCCTCATAAGCCCGGCGTGGTTCCTGGTCCCGCTCATTTGCCTATACCTTGTATTCCCGTATCTGAACAGATTCATCAAGAAAGATGCACGACTTCTTGTCGTGCCTTTCATAGCCATGGCTGCCGTGCGAATCTATAGCGGGGCTCTTACGTCGTATTCTCCCCTATTCTTCATCGGTGAGTTTTGCTTTGGTATAGCCTTTGCGTATGACAAAAAAAACGTGGCTGTGCTTGCCTCATTAATAACTGTCCTTGTGAACCCAATAATGTTCCTGCCTTTTGCCGCATTTTACGTCTTTTCATTCTTTGACTTCAAAGCTTTAGGACGAACTAGAATTACCAGCATAATCGCCGCAAATATCATAGTGCCATTTCTGCTTCATGAGGCCTTTTTCAACATAATCTTTAGAAAATGGACCATTTACAATACGAGTATTTTTGTTGGGCTGGCAATATTTCTTATGACAGCCATAATAATTGTTTATCTTTCGCAAAAAGCCACCAATTATATTTTGAGTAGGAGTTTCATGAAGCTGAATAAAGTAAACTAATGCTATGCGCTGCAAGCAGTCGCTCATTTTGCCTTTTCTTATCATAAAATCACAGGAACTTGTCAATCCAGATGTACTTGTCGTGTTCCTTGAAGCCTCTTTTTTTCAAGAATATCCTGCTGTTTTTATGTTCTGCGCCGACCAGCCTGGTTACATATTTGACTTTCTTCTTTCTCAGTTCCCTTTCCAAGTGATCTTCTATCTGGGAGCCTATGCCCTCTTTCCTGTATTTTTTCAATACATAGAAGTTGTCCACCATTGCCCAGTGGTGAGACATGATCTTGCAACTGGCAAAGCCAGCTATCTTCCCGTCCAGCACAGCCACTAGGACAATATTGCCCTTTCGGTCCTTGATCCACTGGAGAAGCTCTGATTTCTTATAGAATTTTATCTTCCTGCTCACTTCAAATTCTGTCGTACTGGTGCCTATTTTGTATATGCCCTGCACGTCCTTTTCCGTAGCGTGTCTGATTATCATAGAATTAATTATTATTCAGGCTGTATAAAAATGGGCCTGCTTGCATACAGCACAGGATATTTTTTGCTTATCTTAACAGTAAATCCTGTTTTTTTTAGAAATTCGCACAGTTTTTTCTTGCCCTCTTCCTCGTTGAAATCTTTTGTGTCGTGATATTCCAGAGCCATCTTAGAAACCCTGTCCAGGACGTTTTTGCCTTTGAAAAGAATATCGTATTCCGCGCCTTCACAGTCTACCTTAAGGAAGTCTATCTTGCCGCCGGCTTGTTTGACTATGCTCTGCAGGTTGACAGATTTTATAGAAACCGCTTTTGAGAAATACTTGTTGTCAAGTCTGTGGCCGCCGGTATTTTCCGTATTCACGTATAACTTCACAAATCCGTTTTTGCCGCTGACAGCCGCGTTTACAGCGGTCACATTCTTTATTTTGTTTATTGCTATATTCTTCTTCAGCAAAATCCAGTTGTCCTTGTTTGGCTCGAAAGCGTATACCCTTTTTGCCATTTTTGCCGCAAATAGCGTGAACGACCCTATGTGTGCTCCTATGTCGACGACCGTATCGTTCTTGCCTATTGAAAATTCAGAAGTATACTGCATGTCGCCGGACGTCTCTATTATGGCTATCGCGTCTACCCTGTTAGGTCTTGCGTACATAACCAGGCCGTTCCTTAATTTGTACAAAATAATTTTCTTGCCTATGCGGCCGAAATAGTCGTCAGAAAACTGCTTGAAATTCTTGAAAGTTTTCACAGCGTTTAGCGCGCCCTTCAGTTTTTTGCTCGTTTCCATAATGGACTGGACGGGATTTGAACCCGCAACCTCTTGCTATTTTGTGATCAAGATTCTTTTTTGTTTCTTGATCAACCTTCTTTCTAAGAAGGTTGTTGCAAAGCAAGCGATCTTCCGTTGATCTACCAGCCCATAAATATAATAGTTCTTTAGAGTTTACAAAGACCTTTCTTTCAAGAAAGGAATTTGTGTTGATCTACCAGCCCTTTGATTTGAATCTGTATTTTGATTATTTAAATTAATTTTGATTGCGAGAAAAAAAGCCGTAAGATAGGCGTACCAGAGGTACGCCCATCCTTCTGAAGGTATGAATAGTTTCTCTAGGAAACTCCGGGAAGCCTAGACTTCTGCGGATTTGGCGTTCTATCAAGAAAAGCAGATTACTCATCTGTGCACATGTATATCGTATGTTTTTACTTTGTCCTACTTGCGTAAAACAAAAATAAAGGAGGTGATCCAGCCGCACGTTCCCGTACGGCTACCTTGTTACGACTTAATCCACCTTACAGAGTCTTGATTCGAGTTATTCAGCATAAGCCTCACCAAGACCCCATTCGGTTGACTTGACGGGCGGTGTGTGCAAGGAGCAGGGACGTATTCAGCGAAAGATTCCACGATAGCAAGAACATCATTGTGCTGCTATGCAGACAGTCATATAAAATACGACTGCTTTTAAGAACATTTTTTCTAAATGACATCAAAGTCAAGTCATCGCCCATTCCATCCAGAGACGTAGAATACGTCTCTGAGTGGTTTGATTTCGATCATCTGCCATAAAGAAAACTTCGCCAAAGTTCTTCTGCGATAATTCATCTTGAACTTGCTTTCATGATGACCTTCGCTTACTAGGGATTCCGGCTTCACGTGGGCGAGTTGCAGCCCACGATCTGAACTAGGCGTAGGTTTAGGAGGTTAGCTTCGCCTTACGGCGTTGCATCCCATTGTTCTACGCATTGTAGGCCGCGTGTAACCCCGTAAATTCAGGCCATACTGACCTGCCGTCGCCCGCTCCTTCCTCTGTTTTAGCAACAGCGGTCCCATTAGAGTGCTCGCTCTCCGTAGAAAGCGGTGGCAACTAATGGCACGGGTCTCGTTCGTTTCGTGACTTAACACGACACCTCACGGCACGAACTGACGACGGCCATGCAGCACTTCTCAGCTTGTCAGGTAACCCCTTTAGAGTGACCATCATTCTGCTGTCTTCACGGGTAAGGTTCCTGGCGTTGAATCCAATTAAACCGCAGCCTCCACCCCTGGTAGTGCTCCCCCGCCAAATTGGGGAAAACATCCCGATTTTAACAACTTAAGTCTTCGCATTTTATCTTCATGCGAGCTGCCTACAAAATCAGAAAATCTTATCATCTCATGCTTTCTTGCTAATCTGAACTCCCAAATACCACCGCAAAATGTTATGTTGGTTGGTCTAAATTCATTTTCAACCAGAATATTTCTTACAAATTCCAGAGATTCCCTGTTTTTCTGGCTAAAAGAAATATATTTTTGTTTTGCGTTTTGTGGATCTTTTGGCAAACCGCCTTCAGCATCGAAAAAACCGCGCAAATAATGCAAGCGCAATTTGTTGTTTTGTTTTTTTATTATGCTAGGTGTATTCCAGTTTTCCTGCGGTATTTTCATTTCGGAAAGCTCAAGAAGCATTTGAACAAATACTTTGTTATTTATCCGAAGAATTTCCGTGCCGTTTACGTGCTTTGTTATATTTCCTGACACGCCAAAATTCTTCTCGAACAACTGCTTCATATAAAGAAGCCAGTACCTGTTCTTTTGCGCCATTTTGAGTTCGTAATTCTTGGATTTTCTGACATCAAAAGTGGCGTCTCTAAGAGCTCCCAAAATGTATGCTATTTCTGGGTTTATTTTTTTCATTTAATATGTTTGTAGGCAACTCTATTTAAGTGTATACACGGGGTGCTTTCTTTCCCTTAAGTTTGTTGACTGAAAATCAACAATTCAATTCCGATTTCCAAATTTCAACCTTGCGGTCGTACTCCCCAGGCGGCCCATTTAACACCTTCGCTACGGCACCGCACATCCTCGAAGGATGCGCGACACCAAATGGGCATCGTTTACAGCGTGGACTAACGGGGTATCTAGAGCCTTTTCCTCATTGTTTTCATTTCTTTTTCCAAGGTTTTTCTTTAGAAGAAAAAGCTTATCTAATCCCGGTCGCTCCCCACGCTTTCATCCCTCACCGTCGAACCCGTTCCAGCTAGACGCCTTATGTGGAACAAGTAAGAACATGACGAAGCAGAATTTCAAATTTTTAAAAGCCTGCTTCAGTTTTTTTCTTACTGTTCGCCACAGGTGGTCCTCTATGGATTAAAGGATTTTACCCCTACCCGTAGAGTACCTCTAGCCTCTCCCGGTTCCAAGTCTGGTAGTATCTCCAGCCCTTCATACAGTTTGCTGCATGATTTCACCGGAGACACACCAAACCGGCTACGGATGCTTTAGGCCCAATAAACGTGACTACCCCTCGTGGCGCGGTTATTTACGGTTCGAAGAATTCATTTTCCTAAAATCATTCAATCACAAAGCCATGTTCGAGAATAGTTCACTTTGAATGATTTGCCAGATTAGAAATTCGAAGAACTCTCCGAATTACCGCGGCGGCTGGCAACCGTCTTACCCACCACTTATTCGTCTACCTTTTTACAGTAAACAAAAGACACCGCAATGCGATGTCACTCAGGATTCCCTCGTCAGACTTTCGTCCATTGCGAAGTTTTCGCGCCTGCTGCGCCCCGTAGGGCCTGTCTTCATGTCTCAGAAGACATCTCCGGGCTATCGCTCTCACGACCCGTACGGATTATAGGCTTGTTAGGCAATTATCCTAACAACGACCTAATCCGCCGCAGTCCCATCCTTAGGCGTTGCCTTTCAATAAGAGAGCATTCCAGCTTCTCTTACCCATCAGGTATTATTCCCAGTTTCCCAGGGTTATCCCTGTCCTAAGGGCAGGTTAACTACGTGTTACTGAGCAGTACGTCGAGATTGCTCTCTGACTCGCATGGCTTAGCCGAATCCTGATAGAGGTAGTCTCCGGCGGGATCAACCGGAATTGTTGGGGCTAATTGATTTGCATCAACTAGTTAGCACCAAATTAATTATCTTTATCCCTGCAAAATCTCTTGATAGAGTTTTGCCTATTCATACCTTCATCTGGCATAATCATTCAATCACGCCTTCATGATAAGCTACAACAGGAAAATGTTCCTTCACATTTTGTTGTAAACAAAAAATCTGGAACAACGCCATCCGCTTCGCGGATAATGATGTAGCGCAACAAGCATAGATAAATTTAGCTAGAAAAAGACGTATAGAAATACGTCAGTTATTTTGCCAAACAACCTATACCCGTCTAGACCGATGCAAAATGAACTGACACACCATGTGTGTCCATCTTCTTTGCACCAATCCATTTCTCAACATGGATCTTGCATCCACGTTTCACAGAACAGTAATATGCAGATAACGCTTATAAAGGTTAAAATTACATTTTTTGTGGTATAAATTCAGCAAGCTACAGAATAAGTGGCGTAGACCTTCCTGATTTTAGTTCTTTTGGAAGAGAGATTTCAAATAAAAATAGAATCTGTCAATGAAGTAGTTTTTAGTTCTGCACAGCGAAGTCCTTGAATTCTCCTACAGGATCTTCCCAGTCTACGCGGATATCTTTTACCTTCGATCCGAGTGGACCCTTTCTGAGCATCTGCAAAAACGTATCGAACTGGTTTCCATAGCCTTCTGCCACTATTTCCACCCTGTCCGTAGACAGGTTCTTGACAAAACCCTTCAGCCCTATTTCCTTTGCATAATTCCTCACATAAGACCTGTATCCAACGCCATGCACAAGGCCTGATACAACTATGCGAGCTCGTTTCATAAGACTAGTAATAACAAAAGAAGATAAATAGACGACCTGTTTTTAAGCGTTCTGAGAATCATCAATAAATACAGCCCGTGCTAATTTCTGTATATGGACAAGATCAATGAGTTTTTTCGTAGCTGTGATGTGGATTGCGTATTATTGAAGACATCCGAGCGCATAAGGGATGAGAACTTTCACTATTTCACAAAACTGGACAAATACGAGAATCCCAATGGAATTTTAATCCTTAGAAAAAACAAGCAGCCCGTTGTGCTTGCCAGCCAGCTGGAATATGGAAACCTGGCAGGCAACAGAAATTTTCATACATTAAAAATAACAACAAAAAAAGACCTTAATCTTATAATGAAAAAGCTGCCTAGGCGCATAGGAATAAACTATTCCGCAACGACTCTGGAATCGCTGAAAAATCTGAGAAGCATTTCTAAGAAGAAGTTTGTTGATGTATCAAAATTTTTATCCTTGGTAAGGGCGGAAAAAACCAAGGACGAAATAAAAAAAATAAAAACTGCGTGCAGGATGACTGAAGAAATACTAGACTCCGTTATTGGCAAGATAAAGCAAGGCATGACTGAAAAATTTGTTGACCAGAAAATAGAAGAATTAATCGAGAAGATGGAAGTCCACTCTGCTTTTCCTACAATAGTTGCATCTGGCAGCAACAGCGCCGTTCCCCACCACATTTCCGGCATAAAAAAAATAAATAAAGGCGTGCTGCTGATCGATATGGGTGTCGTATTTGAAAATTACTGTTCCGACATCACTAGAACTTTTTTTGTAGGGCATGCACCGGAACAAGTAAAAAATTCTTATAGCGTCGTGAAGAAGGCCCAGATATCTGCCCTAGCCCTTGTCAAAGAAGGTGTAAAAGCCAGCACTGCATTTGAAACTGCTAACTGCATTCTGAAAAAAGAACTCAGCCAGTCGCTGATCCACGGTCTGGGCCACGGCCTTGGCCTTGATGTCCACGATTTTCCCGAAGGCTTCACCGAGAAATCCCGAACGGTATTAAAAAAAGATATGGTATTCACCATGGAACCGGGATATTACAAAGGTTATGGAATAAGAATAGAAGACGACCTTGTTGTGGGTAAATCGTCGCCAATAATGCTTACGAAATCGCCGAAAGAAATCGTCGAAATATAATCATCTTCAGCTAAAATATTTTTCAATTACTTTTCTGTTCTTCTCCAGCCAGAATATGTTTCTCCTCATCCTATCAAACGACTTGTCAAGCGTCATTTTATATTCCACATGGTGTCTTTTGAAAAATTGCCTTAGTTCCATTTCTTTGTCCTTCGTCACGTATGCTGTAATTAGCGATTCAATTATATGCAAGAAAATAGAGTGGCTCTTCTTATACGATTCAATCTGCTTCCAGTTCCTCTCTGTCCAATTCAAAAGTATGCTCCTTGCTGCAGGATTTCCAGAAGCAGATGAAAAAGTAGTGTAGACGTCCTGTCTTCTGACTTTCTTGCTTATGGAAAAGTCCAGCGCCTTCTCAAGTATTTTAGGGTCTCTGAAATTTCCTAGGGCAGCCAAGACCTGTATTTTTTCCTCCGGGCTCTGCGACCTGCTGTAAATTCCAAGTAACTTATTGTAAACATTAACATCGTTGCTATCAGACACCAGGAAAAAGGCAATACCCCTCAGGTTAGGATGTATTGCCCCGCCATTTACATACTCATCAAATTTTTCCCTAGCTATTCTCTTTGTGTCCTCGTGCCCTGCAAAGCCTAAGTAGCCTAGTGCAAGATTCCTGAGCAGCGTGTCTATTTCACTTTCGTTGTCCTTTGGTTCCCAGCCAAGCCGTTGAAAAACTCTTTCAAAGGTTTCCTGGAACATACCTGTAAGTTCTTTCTCTATATTTTTCCAGAATTCCTCCTGGGAAAAAACAAAGTAAATGCTCCGTAGGCTTCCAAAAATGCTGCGCAGCACCATGTACTCGTCTTCTTCACTGTAGGATTTTATGAAATCCAGGTACTTGTCAATTGTAATTTCGCCGTGGCGGGATAACCTGAAAAAATCGCTTTGAATACCCCATCTGTCAGTTGTTGGTAATTTCTTTTCTGCAACAACAGACTTCAAAGCCGATATATTTTCTTCGCCGTATTTTACTCTGTAGAAGCCTGTCTGACCGTAGTTTATCTTGAACCATCCCTGCCCCAGGGGAATCTTCTTTTCTTTTTTGTCCATCAATTCTGTGAAAATCCTGTCATTCGTCTTGATTATCAGCGGCACGGGCCACAGTGTCTTGTCATTTGCATTGAAAACAAACCTCTTTTGTGAAAGAGAAAGCGTGTTTCCTTTTCTGATTGCAGTTACTAGCGGATAACCTGGCTGTCTTATCCATGCGCCAGCAACTTTTTTTATCGGCTCTTTCGATGCAAGTGCAAGGAATTCCCACAAGTCCGAGGCTGTGGCGTTTCCGTATTTATGCTTCCGCAAATAGTTGCTTACGCCCCGCTGGAAATTTTTCTCACCCATGTAAGCCTCTAACATCCGCAAAACGCTGCCGCCTTTGTCGTAGCTTATGGCGTCAAATATCTCTTCGATCTTTTTGGGGTCCTTTACCTCGACCTCTATAGGGTGTGTCGATACTATGGAGTCCGCGTCGAAAGCGCTGTCTGTCTCGTCTATGATGAAATCTTCCCACGTTTTCCATTCGGGAAAATAATGATCCACAGCCTTGTATGCCATGAAAGTTGCAAAGCTTTCGTTCAGCCAGAGGTCATTCCACCATTTCATTGTCACAAGATTGCCCGACCACTGGTGCCAGAGTTCGTGTGCTATAACCTCTGCTATTCTCTTCTTCACGGCGACAGAAGTCATTTTTTTATCAAAGAGTAGGATCACTTCACGAAATGTTATTGCTCCCCAGTTCTCCATGGCCCCTGACGCAAAGTCAGGAATAGCTATCATGTCCAACTTTGGCAGTGGGTATGGAATGCCTGAGTAATCTTCAAAATACTTCAGAAACTTCTTTGTCAGGTCCAGCGCAAACCCTGACTGGTTTTTTTTGCCGCGTGTGGTTACAACCCTTACCAAAACCTTGCCGTACCTGCTTTCCAGGAAGTCAAACTCTCCCGCACCCAAATAAAGAAGATACGTAGACATCTTTGGCGTCCTCTGAAAAGTTACAATTTTTTTGCCTCCTTCTCTTCGTTCTTTTTTAATGGGCATGTTTGATATTGCCTGCAGGTCCTTGTTTATCCTCATTGCAACGTCAAAAGTTGCTTTTTGTGCGGGCTCGTCAAAACACGGGAATGCCCTGCGTGCATAAGGCGCTTCAAATTGCGTCGTGACAAGATATTTTTCTTTTCCATTTACAGTATATTTGCTTCTGTACAAACCAGTCAGATTGTCTGTAAGTTCACCGTCGAATTCCACAACCAACTTGGTGTTTGTAGCAATGCACTCGTTAAATGTTAATACAATCTGTTCCATTTTTTTATTTTCTGTAACCTTTGCCTTCAGTGTTTTTCCCTTTGTCAACAGGAAAGCACCCTTTATTTTCAATCCTGATGAATGAAGAACTATTTTTTTTGTAGATTTGCTGACTTTCAAATCTATTGTTTCTTTCCCTGAAAAACGGAATTTTTCCAGGTCTATGTCAAAGAACACGTCGTAGTTAATCGGGCTGACACCTGCGGGCAGGCGGATTTTATCAATCATATTATTTCTTCGTCCGTCAGAAGATAAAAAGCATTTCCATGCGTGCTATCAGATATTTTCCGCTTTTAGAATGTAAGTCCAGCCAGGTTTCCAGTTTCCCTTCTCCCGCCAGTCTTCAGTCATAGCCTGACTCCAGTTTTTACCTTTCACAATTACGTCCAGTGCCAGTTGTGGCGCCTGATGGCCTACTATGGCTATTTTCTTGCCATTGTAATTTTTCAGGAGACCTTTCAGAAAGCTCCGCATTCGCTTTTCCACATCATTATAGCTCTCACCCGCTGGGAATTTTTTATTTATGCATTTTGACTTCATAGAGTACACTTTCTTCGAATCTGTGCCATTTAGTTTTCCATAGTTGCATTCCCTCAGTTTTTTGTCCTGAATTATGGGAACACTCCTACCAAAAGTTAGTTTTGTAGAATCAACGGCTCTTTTCAGATCAGAGCAGAAAACAACGTCAAACGTTTTTCCTTTTATTAATTTTTTCAATTCCAGTGATTGTTTTTTTCCCCTGACAGAGAGTTCACCGGGATTCCAGCCCGTGGCTATGTGCTTTTCGTTGTCCGTGGTTGTGCCGTGCACGAAATAGGTTATTCGAACGAACATAAAATCACTTTGCTTGGATGCGAGAGGAGAGATTTGAACTCTCGAACGGACTAACCGACAAGGCCCTCAACCTTGCTCCTTTGACCATGCTCGGACACCCTCGCGTGCTCCAGACTTATATATAAATCTTAAAAAGTCCGCTAAAACCGAAACTTTTATTAACCCCCGTCGGGCATATTTAATCTACAATTTGAGGTATCCCAATGCCCGACCCTAATGTTTCTGCAAATGAAGTTCTAGAACCTACGCTCATAAAGAGAGACGTCTTTCCTCTGCAGGGGTCGTTTCAATTTGCACGGGAATATTACAGTGGCTGGACACATATAAATCACGGCAATCAGGGAATATACATCAATGGTTTGACAGGACCAGAAACCATGGTTGAAAAGACTGTGGTAATACCCATAGATGTGTACGAAGTCGGAGAAACAAGGTTATCTCTATTTCGTAAGAGAATTTTGCAGTGGTTGGATACATATAACCCATGGTAACCGCGTCAAAGATTCTTGTGAATATGCGCCGCTTGCAGATTCTGGCTGATTTCTAGATTTCAATTTTTGCACTAATCTACAAAAAATGCACCAAAACCACTATTAGAATAGAATTCTATTGTTTGTTATGAAATGCGACATGAAATGCAGTGAATGCGACATGAAGTGCATTGCGTGCGACCTTGCTGCGTGCAAATATATAGAAATCGACGGCGTCGGCGCCGCAGTGTGTGAAAATCATTACGGAGGTGTTGGTCTTGAAGAAAATACATTATTGTGGGCAGGGATTTAGGGGAATCGTGGTAAAGACAAAAGGGGTCGTCTTCTGCGGAACGTGTGGTCACGAATTCAGAAGATGACCTTCCTTTTTCATTTTATGGTGATATTATGAAAATTTTCTTTGAGATGGACACGGAAAAAGACAATGCCGACAAAAAAATGGAAGAGCTGAAAAATATAGAAAAAATAGTTGCCTACAATATAGCCGACAGGGCTGCTCCGCCTGAATATCTCATGGGTTTGACATCCAGGGATATGGCTTTTTAATTTTAACATAATCATATAGCATGAGGATAACAATGAAAATAAACCTGACATCCCTGTGGACAATAGTCGGCATCTACATCGTATTCATAGTAGGTGCCATTATATATTTTATAGGCCTTCAGAATTTCGGCTTTAACGGCCTTGATTTTGTAAGGGGCGGCAAGAATCATATAGTTGGCCTGGATGACATAACAATAGTGATTACTCTCGTATTGTCTGCTGTATTGCTTGTGCTTTCGGTTGCAGCATTTTTAAGAAAGAAAACAGCACGGTTTTTGGTAATGTCCCTCGTATTCTTCTTTTTCGCGCTTAAAGAGTTTATAATACTTATTGAAAATTTCTTCCCCGGCGAGCACATCTATATACCAAATGCCGTGGTAGCCCTTGAGCTTTTGATACTGCTTTCGTTTGCGCTGTTTGTCTATAACTCGAGAGAAAGGAAAAAGTAGCTGTCCGGCTGCTAATGATTATTATGCAAAGCGGTTATCTTGACTTGGAAACAAGAAGATCTATTTATGAGTGCATAAAAAAATCGCCCGGCCTGCATTTCAGGGAGGTCCAGCGCAGAACAAATCTTGCAACAGGTTCTCTAGATTACCATGTGCATTTTTTGCACAAAACCGGTCTGATTAGAACAGAGAAGGTAGGTGGCTTTACAAGATATTACACAACCGACACAGTGTATCAGAGTGAGGAAAAAGACCTTCTAAATCTTCTCCGCCAGAAGAGCGTGAGAAAGATCGTTATACATCTTCTCCAGAAGAAAAAATCAACAGCGTCTGACATAGCAAGGGCCGCAGGAATGTCGCCCTCCAACCTGTCGTGGTACTTGAAATCCTTGGCCGAAAAGAAAATAGTGGTTCAGAGGAAAAAGGGCCGCTTCAGATTTTACTCCATAACTAGCAGGGAAAACATAATAAAATGCCTCGTCACGTACAAGGAGAGCTTTTTCGACAGTCTAGTTGACGGCTTCATAGAAGCATGGGAATCCGAGAAGTGATTGGATGGCAAACGTCTTTATTTTTCACGGAACCGAAGGTTATCCTGAGGAAAACTGGTTCCCCTGGTTAAAACACAAACTTGAAGGTTTAGAATGCAATGTCATCGTCCCCCAGTTTCCTTCGCCGCCAAAGATCCCAGCAAAAATAGCCGAATGGTTTGCTGTGCTAAAACATTATGAAAAGAAAATTGACAAAAACACCATCTTCGTTGGGCATAGCTTAGGCGGTGTTTTCACATTGCGGGTGCTGGAACAGCTGAAACATCCGGTTAAAGCAGCTTTCCTTGTGGGCGCACCAGTTGGTGTCCGTCCTATTTTGAACTATGAAAGAGATAGCAAGTTTAGCGGCTTTTCTTTTGACTGGGAATCCATAATAAGAAAAGCCCGCCACTTCGTTGTTTTTCAGTCGGACGATGATCCCTACGTTTCCCTTGGAAATGGTGAAGAACTCGCAAAGAAGTTGAATGTAACACTAAGTTTCGTGCCAAATGCAGGACATTTCAACTCAAAAGCAGGTTATACAAAATTTGATTTACTTCTCGAGAAAATAAAACCTCTTCTCTGATTAGCCTCTCCGGTCAGCTTCGTTATGAATAATTATCGGGCAGTGCGCGGCAAAGAGCATCTTCGGCCCCAGGCTGACCTTTTCCGCTTTCAGGTCTTTCAAAAATTTCTCTGTCTTCGGCGGCAATCCTTCTGCAGAGCCGAATATAACCACGAAATCTTTTTTCAGGTCAAATTTTCTTATATCCGTTCCGTTCTGGTCAAGGACTATGATTTGTTTGTATTCATTGGACTTTTCCCATACCAGTTTCTCAAAACTTTTCTTTGCAATCCTTACGCCTGCCCTTACCTTTGTTTCTTCGTTCAGTTTTAGCCAGGCGCCGCGCTGCAGGGCAGCTGCAATATAGGATGCCATTGCTCTTTCATCATGATATAATCCCCTTATTCCATTTCCCGAGAAGCTTATCGTCTTCGGTCCGTTGGTTGGCCCTTCAAGAACAACATGAATTACCGTATCCTGTCTCACTGCGCCCGAAATCCACAGTGCATTCGCTATTGTGGCACACACAGCGTCCATCTTGCCTTCCTTTGGCAACTCGTTCATATTTATATCTGAATTCGTTTTTGCCTTCCTTGCCCGCAGGATAAATTCTCTCATTTCGTCACCTTCTGCGCAAATACGTTCATTCCGCCAATTAAGAACGTGTCACGGAAGTGCAATTTATTGAAAACCGAAAGCGTAGCAGCGTTCTTTAATGTTGTAAAACTTTTGTTCATTCGGAACTCACGCCAGTAGCCGTTGTGCATCGGCTTTACCTTGACGCTGAATCCGCATCTCTCAAGGCATTTTCTTATTGTCTTTGGCGACCAGTACGTAACATGCGCGGCTTTGTAATAAGCCTCCCTGTCTCCGCGTATTTTTGCTGTTATGCTTTCCAGGTTGGCGGTAGATATGAAAAGCCACCCGCCTTCCTTCAGCGCCTTATTTACCGCAGTGAAAGTTTTCACCGGATCCGTAAGGTGCTCTGCAACTTCTATCATTACAGCTAGGTCGAACTTGTCTTTTATTTTGCATACATTATCAATAGTCATTCTGTGAAATTTTACTTTTGACTTTGCCGGTCCTCTTAAAAAATTAGTTATATCCAGTCCGTGCATTTCCCATTTATCACTTGCTTTAATTACGCCGTTGAGAAAAACGCCTGACCCGCAGCCAAGGTCTATCAGCCTGCCTGCTTTCTTGCCTATAATATTTTCTATGCGGTGAAAAGCAGGCACAGCCGATTCTATCCTCAATTGCTCGGCTTCGTAGGGTGCAAATTCTTCTTTGTAATAATCCTTGTTGTACAGGCTGTAGATGTCCTTTATCCTCGGGTTGGCAGCTATAAGTCCGCAGCCTTTACATTTTACAACGTGCACCTCGATTGGTTGCCTGAGAGAATTTTCCCTGTCTATCTTTGTGAACAAATCGTCAAAATCCCTTCCGCCGCACAGCCCGCACGGCAGTCTCACATATTGTATTTTTTTCATGAACAAACATCTTTTTGCCTTGTATTTTGAGTGCTCCCGGCGTGTTCTATCAAAAGTTTAATAGTTCCCTCTTTTTAATAGATCTCACCTAGGGAAGTATTAAAAATCCTATTTACTGGCGAAATCTCGGTAGCGGGAACTTAATCCATGCTACCGATTCGCATCTTCGACTTGTGTTATTGTTCAAGAATTCTTAGGTCATATTTTTATCAATTATAAAAATTCTGCTCTGCTATTAATTACAATGATAATACAGGTTTTCGTCCTCATCATAGTATTTGTTCTCATAGCAGCACGGCAGCTGAGTAACAAGCATCTTCAGCTTCTGCAAATAAAACTTCTGAAAACACCAGTCGACAAAGCTCTTGGCCTTGAGATATGGCATATTATGCTGTTCGGTGCTGTTGTTGTTCTCCTGACAGGTCAAATATCTCCCGTAGATGCATTTCACGCCATAAATTTCGATGTTATAATTTTCCTCTTTGGCATGTTTGTGATCGGTCAGGCGATGGAGCAGAGCGGCTACCTTTCGCACCTTTCTTATAAACTATTCAGCAAAGCAAAAACCGTTAATCACCTGCTGCTGTTGTTGTTATTTGGCCTGGGTATAGCTTCTGCTTTTCTAATGAACGACACACTGGCGATAATAGGTACGCCTGTCGTCTTGGTGCTGGCTGCAAAAAATAACATTCCGCCAAAGATTCTTCTCCTTGCCCTTGCTTTTTCAGTGACCATAGGAAGTGTCATGAGCCCCATAGGCAATCCTCAAAACCTGCTCATAGCCATCAACGGCAATATGTCAAATCCCTTTGGGACGTTTTTCTACTATCTTTTCTTGCCTACAATGATCTGTCTTTTCGTCGCCTATTTTCTGCTGAAATTCTTCTACAAAGATCAGCTAAAAAATAAGCCTATTAGGCAGGAAGAAGGACCTATAAAGAATCACAGACTTGCTTCGCTTTCGAGGTTTTCGCTTGTGATAGTCATTCTTCTGATAATCGTTAAAATTTTTGTAGTAGTTGCTGCTATTCCCGTGGATTTTCGACTTACATACATTTCCCTGCTGGCTGCTTTGCCTATAATTATATTCAGCAGGAAACGCCCTGACATCCTCCGTAATATTGACTGGAAAACTATTGTATTCTTCATAGCCATGTTCGTTTTGATGGGAAGTGTCTGGCAGTCCGGGTTCTTTCAGGCGCTAATAGTAAGTGGTCATCTCAGCTTGCTATCTATTGCTGTTATACTTCTAGCTGGCGTCCTAGTTAGCCAGTTCATATCCAATGTTCCCTTTGTTGCACTCTATCTGCCACTTCTCATTCATTCAGGAGCAACAGGCAAGGAACTGGTTGCCCTAGCAGCTGGCGGCACCTTAGCTGGTAATTTGTTTATCTTGGGTGCAGCAAGCAACATTATAATAATTCAGAATAGTGAAAAACGCTCAAAGGAGACACTGACATTCATAGACTTTGCAAAAATAGGAATACCGATGACGATAATAGATGTTATTGTCTATTGGTTCTTCTTGACGATATTGTAGAAAGTATACTTTTTTGGTTCTTCGAAGAACATGAAAAATGCAGTAACAAGGTTCAATGCCGCGTATAGTTATTTACCGAAGCCTTCAGGAATTATCTAAAATTTACTTTTTGCTCTACCTCATCTTCAGCACAATTACCAAAAAGGTGTTCTATTAAAACTTTAATAGAGCTTCCCAGGGGCTTCACCAATCCTCAGAAATCCTTGTCTATTCCGGCTAAAACCCCGGAATTTTCATAGCTCTGAATAAAATGCTCCCGGCGGGATTTGAACCCGCGTCCACGGCTTTCTTTACAGGAGAAACTACGTATCTCCCTGTACCCTCTCCCTTTTTGGAAGAGTTTCTTGATAGACCTTCTTTTTGAAAAAAGGTCTTCGAAAGGCCGCAATCCAAAGCCGATAGACATGCAAAGCATGTCGGTCTATCTTTGACCGGGCTAGACTACGGGAGCTGAACAGACAGACGCATCCGGTGCGTCAATCTACTCTTCGATTTTTACATTTAATATTATGGATTTAAATGCTATCTTTTATAGTGCATGAGACCTTCATTATTGAGCACTATGCAAGAAACCTTTCTATGGTTTCTTAGCAGAAGCAGCCTGTTCCTTCAGTTTTTTCAGCCTTTTCTCTGCAGCCTTGTGGCCCTGCATTACTATGTACACAAGTATTGCAACGACGAGTGTCACAATTATGGCAGCTAAATATTTGTAGAAAAGGCTGTCTCCCTGCGGCACTATCTGGTCTATTGTTGTTTTTATCGCGTCATTCCAGAACAGGCCTACAACCAGGGCGAGCGCAGTGACTATGGACGACATGAAAAGCGTCCTGAAGCTGCTCATCTCCTGCATTTTTTCATCAATTGCCATATTAATCAGAATTATGTCAACAAAAAATTTATATATCGATGATTGTATTTATCTATCTAGTGCAGCAATCCCGGCGCAGCTAATGCTATATCCGTGGTTGTGATTATGCCGACAAGCTTTTCATTTTCCAGCACTGGTAATTTTTTTATCTTGTTTTCTTTCATCATCTTCACGGCCTTTTCCAGGTTCGCGTCCGGGTTGATGTAAATAACAAACCTTGTCATTATGGCGCCCGCTGTTACAACTTCGAACTCTGTGCCGCCTTCTGCAACTTTTAGCAGCACGTCTCTGTCCGTAAGAATGCCAACAACCCGTTCATTTTTCTTTATAACGATGCAGCCGACGTGGTTGTCTGTCATTATTACAGCTGCTTCCTCTAGGCTTATTTCCGGCGCTGCAGAAACCACGTCCCTCTTCATCACGTCCCTTACGAGCATGTAATCACTTTTCTATTTTTATTCTTTGATACAGCTTTCTCTTTTTCTTACTCGATTTTCTTTCCTCCGTTTTGATACAACTTTTTTGAAAAGTTGTTATGGGTCAGGGCAGAATCGAACTGCCTGCCTTCGCCTGTCATAAAATCCTTTCCGTTAACGCTTTTCGCGCGAGTCGAAAAGGGTTATGTAAGGGCGACATCATACCGGTAGACCACTGACCCGATTTACCAAGCACCGCTAAGATATGCCAAACATATTTCCAGCGCAAACAGAAATATGGAAACTGCCATAACAATTTTTCCTATATTCCTGTACTTTTTATCTTTGTAATATACGTAGCCAGCAATCACGCCTGTTGGTACTGGGTTGAATATCGCAGCCACATAGGCCAGCAAGATCCATCTATCTATTTTCATATTATTCTATCTCCAGATTATGATTAATAAGTTTCTTTCCATCCTTGTCAAAATAAAAATCTCCGCTAAACTTTTTATCCTCCATCATCAGCGGGAACCATATCTCGTCGTCGGGCCACATTTCCTTGAACGGAATTTCGCTAAGATCAAACCATTTCGGCTTTGCTTCCTCTGTCTCGCGTAGTGTGCCGGAAAAATCTTCGCTCTTGAAAACATGGACTGTCATGTCCGGATCCCCCGTCTGCCCAAAGAAGAATTTAAGGTAGCCGAATTTCTCTGCATTTACAGGCCGCAGACCTGTCTCTTCTACTGTCTCCCTTATCGCTGCCTGCTTTTCCGTCTCGCTGTTTTCTATCTTTCCGCCGGCGCCGTTCCACTTGCCAGCCCCGAATCCGCGCTTTTTGTAGATAAGAAGAATTTTTCCATTCTTTACAATGTAGCACAGAGTCGCATCAACGGTCATGAGCGCTGGGAGGGGGATTTGAACCCCCGTGAGGCTTGCGCCTCACAGGTTGACTGCAATCCTTTCCGTTTTTGCAAATGAAAAGGGTTATAGCAAACCTGCGCCGTATTCTGGAGCCCTTTGCCTTCCGTAAACGCTTTTGCGTGAGCAAAAGGGTTTGACCAGACTTGGCTATCCCAGCACGTAATTGTTAAGCATTACGCTAGTGATTATTGCTTGGGTGCGAGCGGGCGCACTATTCTTACATAATAAATGCGATAGTTTTAAACGTTCCTGGCCACAGAATACGTTTAGGCATTGGATACAGCAAGACAAAAAACTTAATAAACCCCACCTGCTGTATTGTTGCTATCGGAGGTATGTTTTATGCCTGTTAACGTAAAGAGTTTCTCGGACATGACAAGGAAGGACGTCTTCACAGTCAAGGGCTCCTATTGCGGAAAGATCGTCGACATGGGGCTGGACCTGGAAAGGTTTCGCATCAAGTCAATAGTCATAGACGCCATAAGAGGGTCCCACCTCGCCAGCATAGTTGGCGACAAGAAGGGTGTTATAATACCTTTCACCATGGTTCATAGCGTTGGTGACGTGGTAATTATAAAGCACATCCAGCCAACAACCATGGAAAGCGGGGATGAAGAAGCGCCTTCTGAATAGACAGACTGAAGTTGCGAAGCAACTTCTATTTTCTCTTTCTTTTTTAGCTGAATTTTACTTCTTTTGATAGGCTAAATTAACCTACATAATTTTTGCCCTTACTACGCCCAAAAGCAAGAATATTTGCTGAAATTCCCAGAAAAACGACGGGAAAAGCATACCCTTTATATTAATTTGCAACAATATGAATGGCATGATAATTATTTCTGTTCACGGCCGTGCAGGACAGGGTGTTGAAAGTGCCATCAACGTCATTGCCAATTCCCTGCTTAGCGCAAACCTGAACGTCCAGACACTATATTTTCCCAGTGATGAAAAAAGAGGCTCCCATGTTTACGGCATTATAAAGTCTGACAAGAACCCTATCCAGTCCCGCCAAATAGAGCAGTCGGATATAATGCTTATTTTTGATACCACACTGCATGTCAAAGAGCTATTAGCAGGAACAAAGGAGAAAAGCATTGTCATATTCAATTCAAAGGACAAGCAGGTTTACTCGGAAATAAAGAAAAAGAGAATAAAGTCCTATGCGCTGGATGCAACCGGCATAAGCATAGCAGCCGGCGCCAAGACCATGCCGAACATACCCATGTTAGGGGCTTTGGCCAAGAACTTCAACACGGTCAACATGAAAAGCATGAAAGTCGGCGTCGAAGCTTTTGCAAAGGACGGCGGCCTGCTCATAGAGGAAGGCTACAAGAACGTTAAGCTGGTGAAATAGGATGAAGAAGAAACATACCAAAAAGGTGCACATTGTTAAGAAGCAGAAAAAGGAAAAGCATGTGAAAAAACACTTAAAAAAAGAGAAGAAAGAAAAGAAAGAACAGCATCTTGTCCATAAAATACCTGTACTTAATTCCGTACTTAGTGAAGCTCCTGCGAGAATAAGCAAGCCAAAGATAAACCTGCAGACCTGTCAGAATAATTATAATTGTATTATCTTCTGCCCCCACAACGCAATCAGCAAGAACGACAAGGGCAGGCCAGTGATAGACTACAACCTGTGCACGGGCTGCCTGATATGTTTGAGGGAATGCCCCACAGGCGCAATCTTCGAGGAGAGAGAATGAAACTAGATAAGATAAAGTACCTGTTTATTGCTATGACTATTGTAGAACTGGCTATGATGTTTTTGTATTGGCCCGTTCTTGGATACAGAACAGTATCAAGAGACGCTTACTTAATAGTTTCTGGAATCTCAATTATCCTACTGGCTATAGGTCTCTTTGCTAAGAGTAATAGAATTACAATTCCGCTGCTTGTGATTCAAATAATCATAATCCTCTATACATTAACCAATCTGAGTGTAATACCACAGTGAAAATCATGTCCAAACCACATATTTTATCTGCAATAGAATCTCTTAGCCAGGGCGCCAGGCTGGCAGTAGCTGAGATGATAGTCAGCCATCCGACGCCATTTTCAGCCAGCTTTGCAAAAAATACTAATTTAGAAACAGAGTCGTTTAGCGCCGCGCTGAACGCAGCCATAGGCGCCGAGCTGGGTGGCAAGAGGACCTTTGTCTTTGGCCAGGTAAACTCGTTAGACGATATGAACCATGCGTCCTATATGCGGCTTCCGCTGGTCATGGGAAACGTATCCCGTTCCCTTGGAACATACTCCACAAAACAGGACCATTCTGATATAATGTCTGTTCGCGACACCGGCTGGATCATTTTCATGCCCCAGAACAACCAGGAAACATTGGAAACAATAATCCAGGCGTACAAGGTTTCGGAAACGAGCATGCTTCCTTCTGTTGTCAACATAGATATGCCCTATATTTCCGAGACCGTTACTTTGCCGAATGAGAAATACTGCCACAAGTTTGTCTCAAAGCCTAGCTTGAACTTTCTGGCAAAAAAATCATACATCGGCGTTGGCCTTGACAATTACTCTGACTACAAAAAAGAGCAGCAAAAAGCCATGACCTCGGCTCTGGAAACAATAGAAAAGACGTCTGAACTGTGGAAGAAGAACACAAGGCGGGCGCTTCCTCTTGTTGAGCAATATAAGACAGAAGACGCCGACTACGTAATAGTTATAGCTGGCTACCATTCACAAACAGCCCGTGTGGCTATAGACAAGATGCGTGCAACTGGCACAAAAGTCGGCCTGCTGCGGCTTCGCGTCCTAAGGCCTTTCCCAGCAGCGCAGATAGTCAACGCCCTTGCAAACGCAAAGAAGGTAGCCGTGGTTGACCAGGCCGTATCCCTTGGCAGTTCTGGTATTTTATACAACGAACTAAAGCCGCTGTTAAAGCATATTGCATCTTTCATATCCCTGGGCGTGTACATGAATGAAAAACACTTCGTCGATATAATTACCCATTTGTCGCAGGGCAAAGAAGAGACGGTCTGGCTCTAGCTTTTAAGCTCTTGCGCCATTAGTTATATTGGCGATGAGGAGACTGTCCCAGTGTGAAAATTAGAAATAATTTTGTGATCATCATGGGTAGCTACTGAGCCACTTTATATTTTACTAAGTGATGTCATGTACAAGAAACGCATGTCCCTGAAAAATCGTGTTTTGTCCTCTGTTGTCCTATTTTTCCTTCTCTTGGTTATTTTCAAAACAAGCATAATCGAGCCAAAGTGTCCTGCGATAAGCTGCACAGCTCCGACAGGCTGCATAGGCGCGTGCTACTCCGTGTTTAATATCTACTGGCTTGCCGTTGTCCTTGTGGTGTCGCTGGTCGTGCCGGCTGTTATATACAGGACTTACATAAAACATTTCTGGTGATTCTATGTTGAGACGCGGCAGAGAAGTTTATTCCAAGCATTACGAAGAAGCGCTTCGCCTGCACAACCAGGGCGTGTCAGTGCAGGAAATAGCAAAGAAACTGAATGTATCCTATTCAGCTGCCTATCATTGGGTCAAGGGGTTGAGAAAGCCTGAGCAGGGCAATGTGAATGAGTTTTTAACCTACCTTGAGAAAAACGGCCCAATGCCCGTAACCATTGTCAAAGAAAAGTTCCCAAAGCACAATGAGCTCTTTTTAATAGCGTCCAGGAGGGCTATGCCTGTGAAAAGGCACATGCTTGTCAAGAAATACGGCGATTATGCAACCTGGTATTATCTGGAAGGACAGGAAAAGCTGCTTGATAGTAGGTTAAAAGAACTCGTGGACAAAGTAAAGGAAGTGAAGGAAAAACTCGGCTCCATCCTTAAATAAATTCAGTAACAAAATAAGGCAATGCATAATTTTTGGAGGTTACGCTTATGAATGTACTGACAAAAAATGATTCTGTTTTTGAGGCAAGCAGCAGCTGCCCTGGATGTGGCTCTATTCTCGGGCTGAAATTCCTGCTGCAGTCCTATGAAAACCTGGAAAATACTGTTCTTGTAACATCGCCCGGCAGCATCTCAAGCATGGGCAAAGCCGGCCTGCATGTCAACTTTGTAAATTCTCGCAACCCGGCTGCAACAGCGCGGGGCCTGGCAAAAGCCAACCCAGACCTGAACGTAGTTGTGTACGCAGGCGACGGGTTTACGAATACCATAGCATCTTCACTGCTTGCTGCAAAAGAAAATTTTCTGTACGTATGCCACAACAGTTCCATTCTCAGTCGCAGGGACTTTGCAAAGATTCTCGGCTTCCGCACGGCATATACAGCCACAGCGTCTGTTGCTTATTACGAGGATTTTATCAGCAAATTAAAGAAGTCCCAGCAAAAGACCGGATTTAAATTCATAGAATTGTTTGCGCCGTGCCCTGTAACCATGAACTATGACCCGTCGAACACAGTGGAAATTGGAAGGATAGCCACAGAAACCGGATTATGGCCTTTGTACGAGATAGAGAATGCCCTGACAATAACAAAGATCCCGCCAAGAATCGAGCCAGTGCAAAGGTATATGGAAACGCTGAGAATTACCATGACAGAAGAAGAGCAAAAGGCATTGCAGGACTATGTCACAAAAAACTGGAAGTCCCTGAACGAAGGAAAGATCGTCTAATTTATTCAAGAAGCTTTTCCAGCTGTTTTCTATAGTTTTGTGTTATCAATTTGTCCACGTCACCAAAAGTAGTTTCTTCGGGAATATGCCCCAAGCTAGAGGCCTTCTGGCAGTACTCGATAAAACAGGGCTGTTCCTCCTCATACGACCTTGCTGGTATTTCCTCTCCGAAAAAGAATTCCGTTCTAGTCTCTCCTATCCTATCCCATTCGTAAACAATTTTGCTGTCTACTATCAACATTATTTTATGAGGATGACAAAATCCGTAGCGTCTATGTACCAAGGGTTTGCCAAGTAGTGTTGTTTGCGTGTCCTGGAGAATGCGGTCGTATCCATCGGCCTTTTCAGGATCCATGAAAATAGTTTCTAGCTGACCTATAAATGTCCACCTTCTGGTTTTTCTGCCAATTACCGGAAAATCACATAGCCTGACAGTTTTTCGCCTTGGGAACAAAAATCTATATATACCGCTTATGACAAGTTTTAGTCAGTGATGTAATGAAGAAAGGTATAACGCCTGTAATAGCAGTCATTCTCCTCTTGCTTATAACTATAGCCATGGTTGGCTTTGCCTTTGTATGGTTCGGCCGTGTTATGCAGTCAGCTGGCAATTCAACAGAACAGTCCATGAATGCCCTGACCAGCCAGCAGGCCAAGAGAATTTCCATTGATAATGTTAACAATGCGACCTGGCAGGTTACTGTGAGAAACATAGGCAGCCAGGTAATACAAACCAGTGACCTTGCCGTTTATGTTGATAACACAGGAAAGACCTGCGCATGGGTGGGCATGCCTTTGGCGCCTGGCGGAACAGCCACTTGTACGTGGTCGCCAACTACCTGGTGTGTACAGGGCCAGGGAGCAGTCAAGATAACAGCACCCGGAAACACCGATGAGCAGACCTGCTAGTCCTAAAACTATTTTATAACCGACAACAATTTTTAGCCATGCGAATCGTGAAGAAAATTCGCTCCAACAGCGCAACCGCCCGTCTTTTATCAAAGGCTTTTGAACATGTTGTCAAGGAGAAAACGCCGGTTAATACAGACTACATAGAATTAGACATACCAGGCTCCACTTACATAAAAAATGGCAATGTTTATCTCGGCGTATCCTACAGTGACCTGATAGACAAAGACCTGCGCACCGCTAAAATAATTATTCGCTTTGAAATGTTTCGTGCTTTTGTAAAAAAGGTCATCGACAGGGACATACCACGGGACATAGAAGACCTGATAGTAGCAAGGGAGATGATAAAGCGTGGCCTCATAGAAGACGTGGTATATCTCTTCTACACCTACGTCATGAAGAACGCCGTATTCGATATAAGATCCCTGATGAAATTTTATACAATACCAGCCATGTTCCTGGCTGACGGTTCCTATGAAAATCTTTTCTATGATATAGCTGAAAAGAAGGCAGGAAAAAAGAGCAAGCCCCCGAAAAAATTTTTAACATCCATATATAAGGATCTTACTGATGAAAAGAATCTTGAAAAGGCAATAAAAATCTATGAGGAGATGCTCGATGCAGGTTATTAAGTACAAATGGCTTACTTCGGAAGCGACAATGGAGCCTTTTCTTTTTGTCAAAGACAAAGAAATAGAAAGAATTGCCCTCTTTGACCAAAAATTATCTTTTACGCTTGGTAAGCGCATGTGCATCGGTTACTTCAAGAACGGCAAGCACATGCCCTGCCCGTACAAAAGAGTTGTCGACACAGGCCACTGCAACGAATGCAAGCTGCACGACGACTTCTTCTTCTGCATAAAGTGCACAGGAGAAGAGTGCATAAATGAAAAGCAGCGGGGAAGCTGCAAAGAAAACAGCTATTTCGTATATCTGGCTGCATTTAACTCTATACTGAAAGTAGGTATCTCCTACCAGTTTCGTTTGCTGGAGCGTCTCATAGAGCAGGGCGCTGACTTTGCGGCAAAAATAGCTGTTGTAAAAGATGGGAAGGACGTGCGGTCGGTTGAGCAGGAGATCAAAAACTACCTGCAAATAGTTGATAGGGTTGTGGGTAATGAGAAGCATAAAATGCTCTTTTGCAATCCCAACATTGCCGTCGCCAACATATTCAACGCCATAAACTCCCTGAAAAACAACGGCGTCAGCAAGCACATGATCCATCCAGAAGTAT
>JAPLUZ010000028.1 GCA_026397375.1 Candidatus Aenigmatarchaeota archaeon
TTAATGCTGCTCATGCAAAAAAATTCATGCAGACTACGATGGTTGCCGGCTTCTGCAAATCCTTGATAGATGAAAACATACATGCCAGCATCAGAGACATGTATTACAACCTGAAAAGAACTTTGCCGGACAGTAATGAAAATACATTTGACGAGCAATCAGAAAGTGATCCAATCATAGTTGACCTGGAAGTGGCAATAGATGTGCTGCGAGAGCAGCTGCATTTAACAACGGACAGAAAAGGAATAGTTGCAGGCAATGTTGTAATCGAGGACAGGGGCGACCGCATAGACTGGTCCAAGCTGGGAAGCGGCGGCTGGTCCATACCCTCTACTGTCGATGAAGTAAGTTTCAAGAAAGTGGATGCCGACTACGTACTGGTCGTGGAAAAGAACGCAGGATTCGAAAGACTTCATGAAGACAAGTTCTGGCAGAAGAAGAATTGCATATTGATAGGTACAGGCGGACAACCGAGCAGGGGGACGCGCCTGCTGATACAAAGATTGAACAACGAATACAAGCTGCCTGTTTACGTTTTCACTGACTCAGACAGCTACGGCTTTTACATTTATTCTGTCATCAAATCAGGATCAATAAGCCTTGCCCATGTGTCGGACAGGATAGCAACGCCGGAAGCAAAGTTCCTCGGGCTGACTGTTTCGGATATTTTTGAATACGACCTGAAAAAGGCAACAATAAAGGCAAAGGAAGTTGACATAAAAAGGGCCAAAGAATTGCTGCAATACGAGTGGTTCAAGAAACCAAGATGGCAAAAGGAGATTAATTTACTGATAGAGAAGGGAATAAAGGCAGAGATAGAAGCCCTGTCCCATAGGGGACTGAAATTCATGTCCGAAACTTACCTGCCGGACAAGATAAAAAAGGGCGACTTCCTAGATTAAAGATATTTTTTCAAATTCTTTTCCAGTTCTTTGGCATCGGTAAAAAATATTGTCTTCATGCCCACAGATTTTGCTGTAGCAATGTTGCTTTCCTGATTGTCCACGTAGATGCATTCTTCTGCTTTCAGGCCTGCTGGACAATATATTTTCGAACGCCGATCTGTCTGGTTTAACGAAACCTGTTTCCCATGAATATGACACTTTCTCAAATAATTCTCCCAAAAAGCGAAACTTCTTTTTGTAGTAGGCAGCTCTCTCAGCAAAATTATTTGACAGAATAAACAACCGCAGCTTTCCTGCTTTTAACTTCTTTGCCAGAGCTATCATTTCAGAAACTTCTTTTTCAGCACTGAACCAGAAGTCGAAAAACTGCTCTCTCGAAAGATATACTTTCCATTCGTTCAGGTGCGGTTTCCAAAGATCAAAGGCGTCACCGGCGTTTGGCTTTCTAACCTTGACCATTATTTCCTTTAACACCGGTAAAAACTTTTTTTCTGAAACATTAAACTTTTCACTAAACCTATCGCTCAAAAGAGGGCTTTGTATGAAAACACCGTTCAGGTCAAAAATAACTGCTTTAATCATATATTTCCCTCTCGCCCGTTAAACCTCTTTAAATAATCGTTTTTAAATATTCCATAAAAGCTAGTAAGAATTTGTTTGTAAGCCCCTGTAGCTCAGTAGGTTACTAGGCACCTGGTCTACAAAGAGCACCTGTCTTGCTTGAAAAAGTGAGGGTGAAACTGTTAATCAGGTGGTCGCATAGAGGCAGACGTTCTGCCTTTAGATCATAGGTTCGAGAACAGTTAGATTTATCGAACTGCCGAATATCCTGCCGGGGGCGCTTTTTATTTTCTTTATTTCAACATTTCTATTCTTTCTTTTATAGATAAATGAGGAGAAACATGGCCAAATTTTTTCCACGTTGAATATCTGGTCATCAGACGTGGATTGTGACTTCCTATTAATTTCCACCATAATTCTATATTGTCCTTTCCGTTAAGGGTGATTTGGTATCCAAAGCTCGATTTATTGTATCTCTTATCGTATTTCTTTGCAACAAAACTGCTGGTTTTGAAGCCTAATGAATCAAAGGCTCTTTTCACAGATTCCATAATAATTTTATTGCCAAAGGACGCCATTAAAACAGGATAGAAGTTTTTCCTTTTCCCTCTATTCTTGAACGCCAACGAAAAATCAGTGTCGATTATACCTCTTAAGCAAGATTTCAATAAAACAGGAGTGTTTTCTATAATTTCTGGAATTTTTATGTTTGTCTTTGGTCCTAACGGAATGTTAAATATTTCATTATAAAATCTAGCAAGAGTTTTTGAATACGTATTGAATCTTATTTCGTTCTCTTTAATTATTCTTGTTTTGAAGTCTATGTTAAACAAAATCTTTTTCAGGTTTAATACAAATTTTGAATATTCCAGATCTTCAACAGCATTCATTGAATACGTGATTTCGTACCCTGTGTTATTCCTAGTTATACATCCGTCTCCGATATGAATTCCTATATCTTCTGATAGCTTATCATCTAAAATACCTGGGATTTTCAAGCCCCCTATTCATGTCTCTATTTGTTAGTTCTATGCAAGGGATTTTTATCATGATATATATTATAATATATATCATTAAATAAAATTTTCGTGCAAATGAATATCACATGAAATTGATAAAACTCGGCAGAAGTTATGTTATAGTTATCCCCAAAGATTTAGTTAATTCCCTGAATTTGAAGGATAAGAAATTCGACATAAAATTGAAGGATATAAAAACATTAATCTTAACAGTTCAATAATGTTCAAAAATTTATCTAGGTGCATCCTATGGCAATAAAAGTCATTTCTTTCGACATAGACGGCACAATAATAGACTTCAAATACAACATCGCCTTCTGGGATGAAGCCATACCGCACCTTTATGCAAAACGCCACGGAATTTCACTGGAAGCGGCAAAGAAAATAGTACTCGAAGAAAATGATAAAGTAGGCCAGAAGGACATACGGTGGTACAAGCCGTCTTTCTGGTTCGAGAAATTTGATCTTGGCGATCACAAAACCATACTCAACGACCTGAAGCACCATGTTAACATATATTCCGACACTGTTCCAGCGCTGAAGTCCCTTCACAAAAAATTCAAGCTTATTGTTGTTACCGCCAATACGAATGAGTTTGTTGACATAAAACTGGAAGTAGAAAATATGGGAAGTTTCTTTGATAAGAAATTTTCTGTAATTGATGATTTCAACGGTATCAAAACTCCAGATGTTTTCAAGACCGTAGCAGAAACGCTTCATGTCCTGCCGGAAGAAATCGTGCATGTAGGTGATGACCCGCAGTTTGATTATGTCATGCCGCGTGAGTTAGGCATCAACGCATTTTTGATAGATAGGCCTGACGCCTATGAATTGTTTAAAAAGCCGGAATACAGAAAGAACGTAGACGAATCTCATATTATAAAAGATTTAAGAGAGCTAGTTAGAAAGGTAGATGAAATGGGAACGTAGCTCAGCTCGGGTAAACTTTCCACGTTTGATAAAAGCGAAAGTTTAGAGAAAGAGCACTCGGCTGAAGACCGAGTTGTCGTGGGTCCAAATCCCACCGTTCCCACTTATGGACTTTGTTACTATTGATTTTGAAACTGCAACACAAGATAGAGACAGTCCTTGTGAGATAGGGTTAACTTTTGTTAAAGATGACAAAATTGTTGGTACAAAATCTTGGCTTATTAAGCCGAAATGCTACCCACACTTTAATGAATTCAATATTTCAATTCATGGCATAAAACCAAAGGATGTTGCTGATAAACTAACATTCAACCAAATTTGGAAAGCAGAGTTGAGGGCGCTTTTAAAAAATCAATTTGTAATAGCTCATTATGCAAGTTTCGACTTTAGCGTCTTACGTAGGACACTCGAAGTTTACAAAATTCCTTTCCCAAATCTGCAGTATTCATGTAGTTATATTTTTTCTAAAAAGGTCTGGCCAAAACTATTATCATACGACTTAAAATCACTTTGTAATTTAAATAAAATTTCGTTTAAGCATCATCGTGCAGGTGAAGATTCATTGGCATGTGCAAAGCTCTCAATTAAAGCATTCAAACTGGCAGACGTGAAACATATCGACGATTTTCCAAGAAAACTTGGGACTACGGTCGGAAAACTATTTGCTGGAGGTTACAAGCCGTCAGAAACAAGACGTGTAAATCCAGCTTTAATTGTTGGTGATTTTTCAAAACATAACACTGACAGCATTTTCTACAGAAAATCTATTGTTTTCACAGGAACGCTTTCTTCGATGGTCAGAAAAGACGCACAGCAAATTATTGCAAACATAGGTGGTATAAACTCTGATACAGTCTCAAAAGAAACTGATTTCTTGATTATTGGGCAACAAGATTTTAGACGTGTTGGTGAAGATGGAATGAGCCAAAAACAGGAAAAATCCCAGAATCTATTAGAGAAAGGCTCATCAATAGAAGTAATGTCAGAATCAGACTTCTTGCGTAACATTTAACTCGATCTTCATGATTTCTTTTTAAGCTTTACCATTAACCAATTCTTAGAAGTGGACAGAGAGTATCACTTTTGTGATGCTCGTCTTGCTTCTTATAAATAAAAGAGGAATTTGAATGGCAAAAAAACAAAAGGAAAAAATACCAGATATTACTATCGAAGAACTGGGTGAAAAAGAGTATGTGGAACCGGAGCCGGTAAAGGTTGTTGTAGACACCATACTTGAGGAAGACAAAATAATAGCAACGGAGAACGCTGAGCATGTTTATGAACCGGGATATTATGGAAAGCAATTAGGAAGCAGGCTTGAGTTGTCTTTAGTGGAGGCTTTGCTGCTTCTGAAACGCGGCCGGATTCGTGTGCTTAGCAAAAGCAAACAAATAACATTTCAGGAACTTTATGATCATGCGACTGCCTTGGACAAAAGATTTCCCCATAAATACAGGGTTTACGAGGACCTGAGGGAAAGGGGACTTCTGGTCAGGACGGGTTTCAAATTCGGCTGTGATTACAGAGTGTATGAAAGGGGCGTGCAGCTAAAAAAAGGTCCAAAATCTGCAAAGGAGCATACAAAATGGATTGTGTTCTGCGTGCCTGAGGATTTCACAATGTCTTTCCAGGAACTGTCCAGATCCGTAAGGCTTGCTCATAATATACGTGCCCGCATGCTCTGGGCTATTGTGGACAATGAAGGCGATGTGACATTCTACCAAATCACACGCCATAAACCATAAATACATTTGTCAAGACATTAATATGAAAATATAGGGAAAAGGTTCGTAGATCCTTAATTTTTCGAGGGATGCATATGCAGGTAAAAGACATAATGGTAAAAAATCTGATATCCGTGGCTCCAGAAGCTACGCTAAGCACTGCTTTGTCAAAGATGAGGCAGAACAAAATAAATCAGCTGCTCGTGATAGATAATGACAAGTTCTATGGGATATTGGAATTGAAGAAAATAGTAACAAAAGACGTTGATCCAAGCACAACAAAAGTTGCCAGTCTTTCAATAAATGTACCCACCGTTGACATTAATGTTGATGTGGAAAGCGTTGCCGAGTTGCTGCTCAAATCTGGATTAAGGGCAATACCTGTCACCTACGGAACAAAGGTTATCGGTATTGTAGCAGAAATGGATTTCATGAAGATTGCAAAGTCATTCATAAAACAGGATGTAAATGCTGTGGAAATTTCCTCACCTGCTGAATATGTTGCAAAAGGCTCAATTATCGGCAAGGCAAGAAGAATAATGCTTGATAACAACGTGTCGCGGGTGCCGGTGGTGGACAAAAATAAAGTTGTTGGCATTGTGAGCATGCTTGATCTGGCTAAGGTATTGGAAGGAAAAGAATCTATGCCTGCGAGAGGCGGCCTATTACGGGAAGCAGGCGCCAAGGAAAAGATAAGAACAAAAGAAACTCTTGTTGATGCGGTAATGAAACCGGCAGTTGTCATGGACATGAAAACAACTGCATCGCAGGTAATAGATGCGATGAAAAACAGTGAAGAAGTTATACTGGTAGATAACGAAAAAATAAACATAGTAACGCCAAAGGATGTCCTTGAGCTTTTGCTGGCTGCGCCAAAGGAACAGGTTTATGTCCAGATAACAGGCATGCGTGATGAAAGCATAGAATTCAAGGCTGCGATGGATGTAGAACTTGATAATTTTGTTCAAAAAATGAGCAAAGTTGTTGGTCACATAGAATATCTTGTTCTTCATGTCGATAGGATGCATAAGCAGGGAACAAAGGAAAAGTATTCCATAAGGGCACATTTCAAAACGTCGCTGGGCCTGGCTATTGCGCATTGCTGGGGATGGAAGCCCGTAGATGTGATAAATGATGTTTTCAATACATTGCAGGGAGAAGTTACAAGAAAACACGACAGAAAAGGTTATGACAAAAAACACAGGAGAATAAAGGAAAGATATTGATTATTCTTCACTCTTTGTAACAGCTTGACCCAGTTTTTCTATCTCTTCGCCCTGAAGGAATTTATAAAGCGAGCCGCGCAGATCTTTTATTTTCACCCTCACCTGCTTCATAGAGTCACGGTCGCGCAGCGTTACTGTATCATCTTCCAGAGTTTTGTGATCTACTGTCACACAGCACGGCACGCCTATCTCGTCCATGCGGCGGTAGCGGCGGCCAATTGAACCGGAATCATCAAAAAATATAGAAAATTTCATGTCGTGGAGCAACTTTTTCACTTCAGCTGATTTTTCAGGAATATTGTCTTTGTTAACAAGGGGAAATATGGCGCAGTCGTATGGTGATAAAATTCTCGGAAATGTAAACAAGCTCCTGTCCTTTTCCTCCTTATAAAACAGTTCCATGAGGGCATAAACATTTCTGTCAACACCAAAGCTCAGCTCAAGAACATGGGGAATGAATTTCCTGCCGTCTACAAATACGATCATATCCTGTTTTGATATATTTTCATGACCTTTCAGATCGTTGTCGGTTCTGTAATGGACGCCACCAATTTCCTTGAAGCCACCAAGATTTTCCATGTACAACTCCATGTCCCAGTGATACTTGTTATAGAATGCCTTTTCTTCGTCCGACAGCTGGCGGAAACGGAAAAGCTCTTTTGGTATTTTTATTAAATCCAAATAAAACTGCTGTACCTTGGCCAAATGGTAGACGTAGAATTTTGGCAGATGGAGCCTCTTCACGGCTTCGTCGCAAGTAAGCTCGACGATTTTGTTGTGTTTTCGTTCTTCTACAGGGAACAACCTCAGGGGGTATTTGCTCACTTCATGAAATTTTTCATGGTCTTCTATCTTCTCAGGGTCAAAAAATATCTGCAGCTCAGCCTGCGTGAACTCGCGCATGCGCATAAGCAGATTTCTGGGGCTTATCTCATTCCTGTAGGCTTTGCCAATTATTGCCAAGCCAAAAGGCAATCTTTTCCGAAGGGACTCAAATTCCCTGCGGAAGTTAACATAAACGCCCTGCGCTGTTTCTGGCCGCAGGTAGGCTTTAGTGTCAAAACCAACATCAAGGGGAAACATCATGTTCAGTATGCCCACTTCCTCCAGTTCGCCATTGCACTTGGGGCATTTAATATTATGCTTCTTTATCAAATCATCCAGTTCTTTTGGCGTAAGACCTTCAAAATTTTCTTTCAAATTTTCCTCTATTATATGGTCTGCCCTTTCCATGTTCTTGCATTTCTTGCACTTGACTATGGGGTCGACAAAGGACTTTAGGTGGCCGGATGCAAGAAATACGTTTTCCGGCATTACATTTACAGTGTCTATCTCAAAAAAATCATCACTAAGGTTGAGGAAAAAGTCTCTCCAGAGATTTTCCCATTTTCTCTTCATTAAAGTGCCGAGATGCGCATAATCGTAGAAGCCTGAGAGGCCGCCATATATCTCTGACGACTGCCAGAAAAATCCGCGCCTTCGTGCTATTTCCTCTATCTTTTCCTTTGTCATGTTTATCAATACTTTTCTGATTATTTTTAAAGCTAAGAACAAATAGACTACAGTGATAATTATGTACATCCTTACGGAAGAAGGCAAAAAATATCTTAAACATGGCCTGCCGGAGAAGAATTTAGTAGGACTGCTGGAAAAGGGCTCTACAGACCTGAGTAAGGCCAGACTGCAGATAGCCGGCTTTGACATAGCGCTGCAGTGGTGCAAGAAAAAGAATCTGGTAGAAATAAAAAACGGCGTTCTCTTTCTGAAATCAAAAGGCACCTTTCCGGAAGAGCACGCGCTAAAAATGGTGGATGAAGGCAAGCATATTGATGAAAAAACCGCAACAATTCTTGTTCAAAGAAAACTGATAGAGATCCCACGAAACACTTTGGTAAAGCGCGCTGAAAAATTAGCAGGCAAAGAGATAGCAAACCTGACAGAAGACCTGATAAAAACGGGTATGTGGAAGAACGTAAAAATAAAACCATACAACGTTGAAGCTATTGGAAAGAAAATAAATATAGGCAAAAGGCAGCCATACAATAAATTTCTCTTTGAAGTAAGACAAAAGCTTGTGGAAATGGGATTCATAGAGATGATTGGGCCCACGATAGAAACAGAATTCTGGAACTTTGATGCACTCTATCAGCCGCAGAATCATCCCAGCAGGGACTGGACACAGACCTACTCGCTAAAATACCCTAAACATGGTGATCTTCCTAACAAAGATTTGATATCTCGTGTTAAGCATACCCATGAAAATGGCTGGAAAACAGGAAGCACCGGCTGGGGGTATGAATGGGGCGAGGAAAAGGCTTCCCAGCTGATGCCAAGGGCGCATGGTACTGCAGTGTCTGCCAGAATACTTTCCAGCAAGCCAAAAATACCAGGAAAATACTTTGCCGTATCTAGATGCTACAGGCCGGATATAATAGATGCAACGCATGGTGTTGAATTCAACCAGGCAGAAGGCATAGTCATAGACGAGACTTTGAACTTCCGCAATCTTCTTGGCATATTGAAAGAATTTGCCATTGATTTTGCAGACGCCGAGAAAGTGAAATTTTTGCCTGATTACTATCCGTTTACTGAGCCAAGTGTTCAGATGTCGGCAAAGCACCCACAGCTGGGCTGGGTTGAACTGGGCGGTGCTGGCATATTCCGAGAAGAACTAACAAAACCGCTTGGAGTAGATGTACCGGTAATTGCGTGGGGACTTGGAATAGACCGCTTGGCAATGTTCAAACTTGGAATAAATGATATTCGCGAACTGTTTTCACAGAATTTGGAATGGTTGAGGAACGTGGTTGTTTAATGCCAAAAATAGAGGTTTCCTACAGTGATTTGTGCAAATTGGTAGGCAGAAAAATACCAGAAGACCGGCTAGAGGAATACCTGCTTTTTGCCAAATGTGAGCTGGATGACAAAGCAGGCGACACTTTGAAGCTGGACCTTAAAGACACGAACCGCCCTGATACCTGGAGCGTGGAAGGTGTTGCCCGTGAGATAAGATTAAGATACAAGAAAGACTTTCCTAACTACAAAATGAATAAATCCTCTGTCTCTGTGATTGTAGATAAATCTGTAAAAGATGTCAGGCCGTTCACCGTATGCGCGGTTGTAAGAGGATTAAAAATAAATTCTGCTGTACTCTCTCAACTAATACAATTACAAGAGAAGATCGCGGTTGCATTTGGAAAGAACAGAAAAGAAATTGCAATAGGTGTCTATGATCTTCACAAAATAAAGCCTCCGATAACTTTTAAGACGGTCGGCAGAACAGAAATAAAGTTCGTGCCGCTGGACTTTGAAAAAGAATTAACGCCCCAAGAGATATTGGATAAACACCCGAAAGGCAAGGAATTCGGTCATCTTCTGAAAGACGCGCCAAGGATTCCCGCATTCATTGATTCTGCAAATAATGTTTTGTCCATTCCGCCTATAATTAATTCTGCGTATACTGGAAAGGTTACAGAAAAGACAGAAGACGTGTTCATAGAATGCAGCGGATTTAATCTAAAATTTCTGTCAACGGCATTGAATGTAATGGTTGCTGCTCTCTATGAAAGAGGCGGGCAAATAGAAACTGTTGACGTTTTATATGACGAAAAAATAGTTACGCCAAACCTAAAAGAAAAGAAGTTCATAATGGATATGGATTACATAAATAGTGTGTCGGGGCTGGATCTTGATAAAAAATCTATAATTGATTTGCTGCAGAGGTCAGGATACAGGGTTGAATTGAACAAAAAACTTACACTTTTTTATCCTTCCTACAGGCAGGACATAATGCATGCCCGGGATGTCGTGGAAGACGTGATAATTTCCTATGGTTATAATAAAATCGAGCCGGAAATGAAAAAGCTTGCAACAAAGGGATCCGTAAGGAAAGAGGAGGTATTTGCAAATAAGGTATCTGAAATAATGGTCGGCATAGGCTTGCAGGAGATTTTGTCGTACACGTTAACAAATTACAGGGACCTTTTTGAAAAAATGAATTTGCCACAGGAGAAGACGGTGGAAATAGAGAACTCCATATCGTCAAACTGGTCTGTATTTAGAACGTGGCTTTTACCCGGTTTGCTAGATTTCTTCTCCAATAATATGCATGTGGAATACCCACAGAAGATATTTGAAATGGGCATTTGCACAACAATAAATGAAAATATGGAGACAAAGTGCAAAGATACAAGAAATCTTGCTGCTGCCATAATTAATTCCACGGTCAGTTATGAGGATATTTCTTCGGTTCTGGATGCGTTCCTGCGTAACGTAGGAATTAAGTACGAACTAAACGCTTTGTCTCATTCCAGCTTTATAGAAGGTCGATGCGCCAATATTTCTATCGACAAAAAAATTGTCGGATTCGTCGGCGAGGTTCATCCAAAAGTTCTGAATAACTGGAAGCTGGATAAGCCGGTTGTTGCCTTTGAAATAAACTTGGATGAAATGCAGAAAATTAAAGGATAGAATCAGCTTTTGTATTTTCCCTGCCTGACAGGTGTAATATCTCTTTCTGCTGTTTCGTCAAAAATATTTTTCTTCTTTTTTTTTCTCATTAGAACCACAGAAGAATTAACGCAAAAAACCAAACCATTTGTTATACCAGCGCTCTCTTTGGTAATACTTCGTGCCCGTCATCCTTGCAGCCAGTTTGTTCAGTTCCTTGCTTGCCGGTGACCTTGGCGAGTAGTGGACAACCGGCACCCGGCTTGCTATTGATTTTTGCACATTGATGTCCTCAGGTATTATGCCTAATGGCTCGTATTCACCAAGCATGGACATTACATCTTCTGTTTTCATTTCATGCTTTCTTCCTGTTACCCTGTTTATCACAACACCGGAAATCTTTGTACCCATCTGCTGTGCAAGTTTAACAGCTTTCAGTGCGTCGGTCACAGCAGGCACCTCGGGATTTGTAACTAGCAGTATTTCATCGGCAGCTTCCAAAGCAGATAATGTTTCACGACCCAGGCCTGCTGCCACATCAAGAAGTATTATTTCTGAGTCGCCCAAAAGATCGAGAAGTATATTTGGCAGATTTCTTGGATCGGTTCCTTTCAAATCCTTCACGACAGTAGTTTTGCCGACACCGCCTTTTCCAGAAACACATGCAATTATGCGGGTCATTTTATCACATTAATTAATTGGATATAACGTTTTTAAACTGTTTTTCTTGATATAATGGGCGTGACGGGATTCGAACCCGCGACCCCTAGCTTTCTTCTTCTCTCTTCCGCCAGCGCTTCTTTCTATCTAAGAAGGGCTGATAGAAGGCTAGTGCTCTTTTTGGGTTGCCTATCCAACCTGAGCTACACGCCCCGGCAGTAATTTATCTCTTTTTTTCGCTATATTTAAGCTGCTGACAATTATTATTGTAGAACTTAAAAACATAGAAAACTAGTTGATGAATATGCTGGATTTCAAAAAAATAGAGAAGAAATGGCAGAAGAAATGGGAAGAAAAGAAGCTGTTCCAGGCAGATGTGGACAAAAGAAAGAAATTTTTCACTTCTAACGTCATTCCATATGTCAACGGCAATGCGCATATCGGACATAGCTATACGTTCACAAGGACAGACGTGTATGCAAGATACAAGCGTATGCGAGGCTTGAATACACTGATGGCACAGGGATTCCATGCAACGGGCGAGCCTATTCTCGGCACGGTCGAGCGGCTGAAAAAAGGTGACGCAAACCAGATAGAGACCTACAAGACGTTCGGGGCGACCGACAAAGATCTGGAGGACTTCAAGAAAAAAGGCGCTATGTATGTTGCAAAGTTCTGGTCCAAGAAAATGGAAGAAAGCTTAAGATCAATAGGATTTTCAATAGACTGGCGCAGGGCTTTCACATTGTCGGTAACGCCGCAATTTTCCCGCTTCATAGAATGGCAGTACAACACGCTCAGAAAAAAAGGCTATGTTGTGCAGGGCACGCATCCGGTTGTGTGGTGTCCCCATGACCAAAGCCCGACAGGTGACCACGACCGTCTGGAAGGTGAGGGTGAGAGCCCTGTGGAATATACTACAATAAAATTCCTGCTGGATGATGCTT
>JAPLUZ010000069.1 GCA_026397375.1 Candidatus Aenigmatarchaeota archaeon
TCATACTCTTTCTTGTCTACGTTTCTTTGCGCATGATCTTAACGGAAAGTGCCAAGGACTATGTCAACAAAAGCATCACTGAGCTGGAAGAACTGATAACAAAATTGAGTAGCCTTCTAGCCGAACATCCCAACATCGACCCCAACGTTTTGAGAGACGTAGATAACGACCTGAAATTTGCAGAAGGCAGGCTTGCTGAAACAAGGAAAAAAATCAGCAATAATCCGGACTGGATGGCTGCCAAAGGCCTTGTTTCTGATGGTCTCGAATCTGCACGTTGGGCAAAGCTTGAACTGGATAAGGCATTAAAGTAGTCATGGTACAAGGGCTCTGTTGGGCATTTTCTTCCCCTAGTGCCGAAAGCGCATCATACTTCATCGATGCGCTGCAGAGCCCTTTCTTTTTTTTCCACAATTTCTAATTCTAAAAAAAACAATTTTCACGGAGGCTCCTATGAAGTATTTTATATCAATATTAACAATTTTGGCAATTCTCTCACTGTCTTTGGCAAATGCGCAGGAAAGATTGTCAGGCAAGACGGTGGCTGCGGAATCTGCTGAATCCATTGTAAGAAACATGGGCAGGAGCACTACGCCGCTGCTGAAGAGCCCGGACGGAGGATATCAATTCCTCGCGAAGATCGAGGACAACAGCCAGCTTGATATTCTGAAAAAGGCGGGCTTGAATTACAAACAGTGCGACCTTCCGGGATGGGTCAGCTTCTCAGCAGACACTGCGATTGTGGAAGCTCTGCGTTCGCACATCTATGTGGAACCAAGGCAGGTGCTTCATACGTGCGAATTTCCCAACGACTCTCTGCTTGCGGACCAGTGGTGGTTCACAGCCAATAACGGAATGTGGGAATCAGACGTAAGAAAGGCCTGGGAAGTGACGCAGGGATCGGCAGATATCAGGGTGGGAATCATTGGCACGGGCTGTCCACTTAAGAATGGCGTGTGGACCCACCCTGATTTAGATTCATCAAGGTTTGTCTTCAGATCCGTTTTCAACAACGCCTATGCAGACTCAGATAAAGCGATCACAGACTGGTCAGGCCACGAGACTCACGTTGAGGGGATCATCAGTGCCATTGCTAATAATGGCATAGGCATTGCTGGTATGGATCAACTATGCAAACTATTCATCTATAAGGCTTCTGATCCGTATGGAAACCTTAATAATGATGACATTGCAAATTCTATCTATCAGGCAGTTCATGATAGATGCAATGTCATAAATATGAGTTTCGGCGGATCATTATATAGCCGGATGCTGGAGGATGCAATGTTTTACGCCTACAAGGCCGGGGTTATCTGTGTTGTAGCTGCTGGCAACAATGGCGGAGAGTACCAGTCATTTCCGGCGTTCTTCGAGAGGTTTACGACAATCCCTGGATTGCGCGAGGGGTTAAACACCATTGTAACTGTGGGCAGCATAGATAAGAATTCCAGGCTGTCTTATTTCTCGAACAGGGGATGGTTTGTCGACCTCTACGCTCCTGGCGGCGGGAGTAATCTCAAGGAGGGTGTAATAAGCACGCTCCCAACCTACAACTTCATACTGGGAGATTCAACGCGCGGTTATCCGTATCAGAGAAAATACGGATACTTGAACGGTACGTCCATGGCCGCGCCTGTTGTGACAGGGACGGTAAGTCTGATGTCTGCTGCAAATCCAAAACTGAAGGCGTCCCAGGTCAGGGATATACTGGTCGGATCAGCGACGCGGATTGTGTCAACAGCCGGCACGGTACT
>JAPLUZ010000083.1 GCA_026397375.1 Candidatus Aenigmatarchaeota archaeon
ATTCCTGAAAAGAAAGGAACTGATAGTTAATACGGAAAATCCAGAGGAAGCTACGCCGGCAAAAGCTGTTCTCCAGCAGCACATTGCAAAGCACTTCAGCAAGGACGTGGAAAGCATAGAGATACTGGACATAATGCCGAAGAAAGGCATGCCGCGCTCGATAGCAAGGATATATGTCTGGGACGAAAAGAAGGTAGCAGACCTGTCGAAAAAGGAAGAAAAAGAGGAAAAGAAAGAAGAAGCGACGCCAAAGGCAGAAGCAAAAGCAGAGAAAAAGAGTGAATAATTATGGGAAGAGCACCAGCAAAACCAGTACCAGCAAAGGCAGTTCCCGCAGCAGTTGCACCAGTAGTGGAGCCTGTAAAGGAAGAGAAGAAAAAGGAGAAGAAATCACAAAAGGAAAGACCAAAATCCAAAAAAAAGCATGCCAAGGTGCAGATCTGGAAACTCTATGACAAGACAGGAAAGAGAAAAAATGAACACTGCCCAAGATGTGGAGCAGGTACTTTTTTGGCCCAATATAAGAACAGAAAATACTGCGGCAAGTGCGGCTGGGCACAGGTCCAGACAGCCTAAGAAGTAAGCGCAAAAAATCGCTGCTATTTTTATGATTATTTTAAGAGTAAACAGCCGACGCCTTTCTAATTAATTAATTTATACCTCACAGACATACTAATTCTATGAAGAAAGAAGTCATATGCTTTGACTTTGACGACGTCATAACAAACAGGAGTTCTTTCATAAGAATTGCGTCTCTCGTGGGAAAAACGACAAAGAAAGTGAAAATAGGGCTCCGCCTGCTTGAAGACAATGAGAATCCGAAAGAATTCTACAAAGCTATAAAGGACGGCGTGAGCCTTGGCAAAGGAGTAAAATATTCTAATGTTCAAAGGATTGCCTATTTCATTCGATTGACAAAGAACGCCAAGAAAACGCTTAAAAAATTAAAGGAAAATGGTCACAAGATTGTAATAATAAGCACAAATGATGTCAAATTAATAAAAAAATTCATAAAACGAAAAAAAATAGACAAATACATTGACCATATTTATGCTTCGCGTCTCGGGGTGAGAAACGGCCGCCTTACAGGAAAAATATACGGCGACGTGATAAAGACAGAGAAATTGGGCGCATTGAGAGAAATAAAAAACCGCTACGGAAAAGACCCAAAGGATATTGTATATGTTGCAGACGGCCTGACCGACCTGCCAATAATGAAGCGGGTCGGCAAGGGTATTTTGTTCTGTCCTAATCCGATAGCAAATGCGGAAGTCCTTGTGGATAGACAACTAATGCAAATGAAAAGGGAAGGAAGGTTGTTTCTTGTTGAGGACAAGGACCTCTCAAAGATACTGGAATTCGTTTCTTAAATATTACAGCTAATTCTTTTGCATGATATCGCTGGGAATAGAATGCACTGCACATACATTTGGCATAGGCATTGCAGATGAAAAGAAAATACTAGCAGATGTGAGAGATGTCTACAAACCGAAAGCCGGAGGCATACATCCGATAGAAGCAAAAAATCACCACGATGCTGTGAAAGATAATCTTCTGGAAGAGGCCCTGCAAAAAGCAAATCTGACTATGAACGATATTGATATCATAACCTATTCTGCTGGGCCTGGTCTGCCGCCGTGCCTGAAAGTCGGAGCGCAATTTGTTTCGCAAATTGCAAAAAAGAAGCCGGTGATAGCTGTTAACCATCCAGTTGCGCACATAGAAATTGGAAAGTTTTTGACAGACGCAAAGGATCCCATAGTTATCTATGTATCCGGCGGCAACACGCAGATAATCGGCTACGCTGCAAACAGGTACAGAATCTTCGGAGAAACAGAAGACATTGCAATAGGCAATGCAATAGATACATTCATGCGGGAAGTTACAGACAATCCGGGCTTTGGCGGACCTCTCATGGAAAAATTAGCAGAAGGAGGAAAATACATTGACCTGCCGTATGTTGTCAAGGGCATGGACTTGTCATTTTCCGGGATTTTGACATCTGCAATACAAAAGTGGACAAAAGAAAGTAAGGGAAAAACAAAAACTGAACAGGATATACTTCTTAGCAATCTGTGCTTTTCATTCCAGGAGACGTGTTATTCAATGCTCACGGAAGTTACGGAACGTGCACTTGCTCATACAGGCAAAGGCGAAGTCCTGCTGACAGGCGGCGTCGCAGCTTCCAAGCGGTTAACAGAAATGCTGAAGATTATGTGTGAAGAGCGCGAAGCGAAGTTTTATTCTTGTCCCATAGAGTACAGCGGCGACAACGGGTCAATGATAGCTGTGACAGGCCTGCTCGGATATAAATCAGGGCAAAAGCCAATAAAGAACATAGACTTCAATTCAAGATGGCGCACTAATGAAGTGGAAATAACGTGGATAAAATGAAGACAAAAAAACTTGTGTTTGTTTTCTATATCATATTGATAATTATACTTGTAATAGCATTTGCTGCTGTCAATATTTACAAAGGGCTAAAAGTAAAAGACGGGTTCTGCTATTTACCAGAAGACTGCGACAAGCAGAAACTTGTACATATTCAATGTGTCGGCAACTGGACGTGTGAAAAAAATGCCTGCGGCTTTATCTGTAAATCTGATGTAGAACAAAAGCAGCAGGGTGACTTGTCTGGCGCTACTGTTGAATGCATTGAGGATAGTAATTGCCAGCCGGGCGTATGCCAAGACAATACTACCTACAAAAGATATTCATGCCAGGCAAACAAGTGCACGGACATAAACTATTTTGCAGACCCATGCAAATTCCGGTGAAGTCATGGCAGAAGTAATAAAAATATCCAACAAAGATGCCCTAAGCAAGGCTGTTACATTACTGGCAAAGGGCGGCGTAATCGTATATCCTACTGAGACGTCCTACGGATTAGGTGTTGATGCAGAAAACGACAGAGCCGTGAAGAAAATAATAACAATAAAGAAGAGAAACAAAAACAAAAAAATATCCGTGGCTTTTTCTGATTTGAAAATGGCAAAGAAATATTTGGTTGTAACAAAGGATGCTGAGAAGCTTTGCAAAGCATTTTTACCAGGCCCCTTGACACTGCTAGTGGAAAGTAAAAATCATAAAATCGTGGGCTTTCGCATCCCTGATCACAAATTCGTACTAAGTCTGATAAGAAAACTGGGCAAACCGATAACAGCTACGTCTGCCAACATATCAGGCGAAGGCGATCTTTACAAAATAAAAGACGTTATAAAAATATTCGACAAAAAGTCTGATCTCATAATAGACGGCGGAAATCTCATGAAGCGAAAGCCATCAACTGTCTACGACGTCACAGAAAGAAAAGTAATAAGGAAAGGTCCTATTCCTGAGAAGAGGATAAATGCAGTGCTCGCGTAATTTCTCTGTGGTTTTTTGCTTAGCTTAAATTACTTTGTTCGATAGTAGTGGCGATTGATATGGGAGAAATATACATTTTGCCGGTGAACCACGGAACAGCGTGGATAAACAGTAAAGGCGGGGTAGATGTCAGACTGAATTACCACACCAGTGAACCCATGACAGGACGCATGAAAGCGGATCCGGAAGTTGGAATAATGACCTACGACTACCTCATGAAAGGCAGTTTTGCCCAGGTAGCGACACCAGAGAACCCTGCCCGGTCGCCTTCTGCAGGCCTTCTTTATGTTTTAGATAATGGAAAATTTTTCTCCCACAGAAGAGACAAAAAGGCCCCTACACACAAGCTCTGGCACAGTCTTCAGATAGGTTATCCGGCTTGCGACAGACAGACAAGATTTCCAGAGGAAGTGATGATAGCTGAGGGATCGGAACTTGTTCTTGTAACAAAAAATAGCCCTCACTATCTGCTTGTACCGAAAGGGGATCCGGTGGCCATTGCCATAAATAAGGAGTTGGCAAGAAATGTCGGTGTCGATACCAGCAGAGTTCTCGAAATAAATTTCGAGTCCCAGAAGGGCCCTGACGCCATAGAGCTCTATGACAGCCAAGGCATGATAAGCAGAACCGACGGCTACGTGAATATGTTGTGGGAAGAAGAAATGGCAATAAACATAGACAAGATATGCAATATTCATTTCGACCCGGAAGATATTTTACCAATAGACACAGAGGGAACGTTCAGAGACGGTAAGTATGATCATTTCAATCGGGAAACTTTCCTGTTTGATCCAGAAGAAGTAAGAGGTAAAAAATTTGGTGACCACCTTGAAACCCCAACAGTCTACAAATCAGAAATGACAGAAAATGGCCGTGCAGCTGTTTTGCAGACGCACCATACATTTTCAAGCCAGATGACAATATATCGCGTCTTATGTATCCACTGGGACTGTGGCAGGGAAATTGGCTGGAACATTTCAGGGATTTTCATATAAAGACCCTTGAGGAAAAGAGAAACAGTGAGAAGAAATGAACTATGAATTGCATTTGAAATGCTGCATAGAATCGGTGAAGGCAGGCGCGCGGGCCATAGAAAACTACAAGCCGACGACACTGAAGATAAAGAGCACTGATGCGATGGGCAGTCATGCAATCGTCACAGACGCTGATTACAAATCGCAGGAAGCTATTCTCAACGAGATAGGAAAATACGACAAGGATTCATTGCTTATCACGGAAGAGATAGTCAAGAACGCAGTCTTCAAAAAAAGAATAATAAAAGCAGACGAGCTGGAAAAACTGTTGAATAGTGGTGCTTACATAATAGACGAACTGGATGGGTCTAGTGGCTTTGAGAAAGGTCACCACGAATGGTCTGTCTCCAACGGCTATGTTTATAAAATGCAAAACGTTGCAGGCGCCATATTTGCTCCAAAAATCGACGGCGGGATCTTGTTTTACGGTTCAATCGGCAATGGAGCTTACATACAAAACAAAAACGAATCCAGAAGAATTAAAGTAAGCAAATGTAGCAACTTAAGAAACGCGTATGTTATTTTTGGACCTGATAATTTCCTAAGCAGATATCCTATTCATAACAAACTTGTAACAAAAATAGGTGATATTGCAAGAACTGTAAATTCCTGCGGTTCGTGTGCCATTGCTTTGGGTCTTGTCGCAGCTGGAAAAGCTGACGCACTTGTGCAGCCTGTTCACTATCCATGGGACTGGGCAGCTGGGAAAGTGATGGTTGAAGAGGCAGGCGGAATTATGATCTTCTATGAGATGGACAAAGGACGCATCATAACTATTGATCATCTTGAGTTATTCTTTACAAAATCTTTTGTTTCCTTATCTGGAATCTTCTGGTCGTGACCGAGAACAATGACGTTAGGACTAAAATGACGGACGGCTTTCACGAATTTCTTTTTATCGCCAATAACTACTTTGTCCGCAATTTTCAGCTTTTCTAGATTTTTCTTTCTTACCTTAGAAGAAACAGCATAGGGTCTTTTATTATGAACGTCGTGTGCGATGACAACAACCAGGTAGCCGAGTTTTTTTGCCTTCTTCAGCAGCCAGACGTGGCCGAGATGGATCCTGTTGAATTTCCCGCCCGTGAGAATGATTTTCATAAATATCAGAATCTAGTCTTTACTTGTGGCCAAATACAACTACGACGTTCTTGCCCTGGATCTTCTCTATTCTCACAAAGCCGAACCTTTCAAATTGCACGATGTCGCCGGGCTTTGTCTTCAGGAGATTGATTTCACCATAGCCCTTGATTTCCTTACCAGCCATGATCACCCTGACAATGCAGTGCTTTGCAGGGACCCACTGTATCTTTGGCGTAGGCTTGACTTCTATGCCTGTGTATTCGCTGCGGTCGCCGAGCTTTATGTTGCATAAATCCTTGAGCCGGACCTCCACGCCCTTGCTGGCTGCAAAGTCGTCGGCGTCTATAAAAAATGTGTTTGTCAATGAAAATGAACGGTAACCGCGCTTCTTGTCGTCCGGGTGAAGCGGCACATTGACATGCTTGATCTTCATACCCTTTATCTCTATTTTTTTTGGATTGGGTATGAAGAAATACCGGTTGGCCATGTTGTCAATGATTTTTCTGTTGTAGGCTGAAAGATTCTCGAAGGAAATAGTGACGTCAGAAGGTTTAGGTCCGATGTCAACGATGATCTGGCGGATGGATTCTGGTTGAAAACCGCGCCTTCGCAGGGCGCGGATTGTTCCCAATCTTACATCATCCCAGTCGCGGAACTTGTGCTTTTCGATGCCTTCCCTTATCTGGCTCTTGCTCAGGACCATATCAGAAAGGGAAAAGCGTCCGAGGGTAACAACGACAGGATAGTTCCACTTCAGATGCTGGTACATATATCTCTGCTTTACTTCATTCGTGCTGTGTTCCTGGCCGCGGAATATGTGGGTCACTCCGGTGAGATGATCGTCAACGCCGGATGCAAAATTGTAAAGCGGCCAGACCTTTGCTTTTCTCTGCAAAGGATGGTTCGGCTTGTCAACAGTGCGGAAGGCTGGCCAGTCTCGTACTGCGGGGTTCTTTGCGTCCATTTCTGTTTTTATGCGAAGCACTGCCTGACCTTCTTTGTACTGATGCTTGAGCATTTTTTTCCATTTCTTCATGACTGTTTTGCTGTCCTCATTTCTGCAGGGACATGCCTTGCTGTGATCACGCAGTTTTTTCCAGTGGTCTGATTCACAGGTACATACGTAGGCATTACCCAGGGATATTACTTTTTCTGCAATGCTGTAGTATATTTTAAGACGGCTGGATGCAACAAGCTCCTGGCTTACCTTTATCTTTAACCACTTCAGATCATCACGTATCCATTTGTAGAATTTCTTTTCCGCTGTCTTTATTTTAGGATCCGTATCATCAAAACGCAAAATAAATTTTCCATTGTATTTTTTTGCATACTCGTCACTGAGAATGGCGGGCCTTGCGTTGCCAATGTGTATTGCACCGTCGGGATTGGGTGCAAAGCGCACAACAAATTTTTCCCTCCCCCTTTCCAGTTCAGGCAAGCCTTTCCTTTCCACCCTAACCGGAGCCACATAGCCGCCTATTTTGTCCAGTTCATTTTTCTGCTTTGCAACACCAAGATTGTTAACTTCTCTTACTATGTCTTCAATCCTTGTCCTAAGCGTAAATATCTGCGCCCGTAGCTCGGGCTGCTCGGCCAATATTTTCCCCAGAATACTCTTTGTCTGAGCTATACCTTCATGCTCGATGGCGTTAACTAGGGCATATTTTCTAATCAAATTATCGACAGAATCAACCATTAATTAACTATGGTCGACAGTATTTTTAAAGGCAAATTATCACAGATTTATCATTATGAAATATTTTTACAAGGATATAGAGCTGGATATACCGGATGATGTTTATTATCCGAGGGAAGATACAGAGATACTGGCAAAAACAATAGAAAAAGGTGATTTGAAAAATAAAGAAGTTCTGGAAATAGGGTGCGGTTCCGGCTTATTGTCTATAATTATGGCCAAAGCCGGCGCAAAGGTCACATCGGTGGATATAAATCCCGCATCTGTAAAAACGACAAAGCTAAATGCGAAAAAGAACAAAATAAATATTTCTGTCTTGATCTCTGATTTGTTTGAAAATGTAAAAGGAAAGTACGATCTAATTATTTTTAATCCGCCCTATCTGCCGGTTGGTCAGGATGATCCGGAGGATATAACTTATAGTGGCGGCTCTTCGGGCAGGGAGATAATAGAAAGATTTATTGTCTATCTTAAAAATTATCTAAAAAAGAATGGCCGCGTGTTATTGGTCATATCTTCCCTGACAGGAGAAAAGGAGACCGTTGAATTATTTCATTCGGTCGGCATGAAGGCAAAATCCGTAGCAAGAGAAAAAATACCCTGGGAAGAACTGATCATTATAGAAGCTCTCAGTGAACACTAATTAGCATATTTAATCCTTTTTGTCACATTTTTACTTATGCCAGTCAATGCGCCGCCTGAATACTTCAAAGCCGAGGAGAAGTTCCATTCTGCGAAAACAAAGGAAGAGAAGATAACAGCTTTGGAAGAGATGCTCCGCCTGATGCCTCGCCATCACGGTAGCGAGAACGCCCTGGCCCAGTTGAAATCCCGTCTAGCGAAGCTGAGGAAAGAGAGCACAGGGAAAAAAGGCGGAAGGACAGTTGCCATAATGAAGGAAGGCGACGCCCAGGTCTGTTTTATAGGATTTACCAATTCGGGAAAATCCTGGTTATTAAGCAGATTAACAGGCGCCAAACCTGAAATAGCAAGCCATCCCTACACCACGACAAAGCCGCAGATAGGGATGATGGACTACAAAGGAGTGAAGATACAGCTGGTGGAAATACCTTCCACGTTTGAACCAAAATATATGAGCATAGCAAGAACAGCAGATGCAATAATTCTAATAGCTCGGCATGAAAAGGAAGAGAAGGATCTGAAAAAGCTGCTTTCTGACAATTTCATAAGAACAAAATTTACCATTGCCAACCCCTTTGACGAAGATGTGAGTCACATAAAGGAAAAGATATGGTACCTGCTCGGCTTCATAATAGTTTATTGCAAGAAAACACAAGCAGACCGACGTGCTGAGCACGTCGGTGGGACACCAATGGCACTGAAATCTGGAGCAACCATAAGAGACTTTGCCCAGCGCATCCACAAGGACTTTGTCAAAGATTTCCGCTACGCCCGTGTATTGAGAAAAGGAAGAATGACTCAGGCTGGTCTTGACTATAAACTGCAGGAAAATGATGTTGTAGAACTTTACATGAAATGATTTTTATGTTAGTCGAATTGCATACGCACACAAAATACTCGAGAGGAACAAAAATACCTGTTGAAGCCCTGAACACACCGGAAGAAATGGTAAAACATGCAAAGAATATAGGACTGGGTGCGATAGCAATAACAGACCACGATAAAATAGAGGGCGCATGGGAAGCAAAGAAATATGCAAGAAAATATGGCGTTATTGTAATACCCGGTGAAGAAGTTTCCACAGCCAACGGCCATTTACTTGGTCTGGGCATTGAAGAATGGATAAAGCCTGGAATGGCTGTGGAGGAGACAATAGATATAATACACGACCAAGGCGGAATAGCGATAGGAGACCATCCCTTTGACATAAAAAATGAAGGCATAGGCTCGCTCGCGAGCCTAACAGACGCTGTGGAGGTCTTCAATGCATTAAACACGGAAAAGATAAGCAACATGAGAGCAAGAAGATTTGCGAAAATTCACAAAATGCCGGCTGTTGCCGGAAGCGACGCCCACTGGACAGAAATGGTTGGTCATGGGATAAATGAAATAGATGCCTCTGGTGTGGACGGCATCCTAAAGGCGATAAAAAAAGGCAGATT
>JAPLUZ010000047.1 GCA_026397375.1 Candidatus Aenigmatarchaeota archaeon
ACCTGAACTTCCTTCTGATAGCTGCGATCCTTTGTGCCGCAGTGCTCGGGAAGCTAATAGGGGTCGGCTTCATGTCCCGATTTTATGGTTTGCGTGGCAAATCCCAGAAAGTTGTGGGCATATCCATGATAACCCGCGGAAACGACAACATAGCAACTGTCCAGATCATAATGGCAATGGGCATAGCAGGCTTCACCTTCTCCCTATATACGTCAATAATCTTCGCCATGATAGTAACTATCGTAATCACACCCATACTGTTAAAAATGTTCTGCAAGGACTAGGGTAAGAAAAATGATAACATAACTAAAGTCATGATATGATCGTGTTATCTGTAATTCCTCGGGCGCTTCATTTATGTTGTCTTAGAGAACGAAGAAAAAGTCTTGGTATTGAGTATTCCATGGGGGAATTGCCAATACTCTCATTAAATTTTTTATTACCAAACGACTTAGCATATGATAAAATGACTTCGGTTATACCAGAAGCGCAAAAATATAGTCCTAAACAGTCAAGTAAAGAATATTCCATGGGAGGATTACCAATTAAGCTTATCCCTAATACGGCTTTTCCAACAGCATAATAAGTTTGTGGGTTTGAATAATAATCTCTTAATCTAAATTCTTTTAATCTAAATAATTCTTCTTTTCTTGCTTCTGTTACATTTTTCATGATACCATCATGTAGTGGGTATTTATAAATCTTTTGGTGCCCTCGGGAACTCTGCGGTGCTCACTTCGTTGCGCTCCTCGCCACGCTGCGCTCTCCTCCTTTTAATCGTCGGGACAGATAACAGCGATTTAACGGGTTTTATTTGCTTCGCAAAGTCGCCCCAAATTCCTTCTTCCAGTCGGACTTAGTTAAATCGCGATGTTAAATATTTAGAAAATGAAGATCGTGACTAATTTGACTTAATAAACCATCATTTTATACGCGTTCCTAAATAATGTCAGATGTGGTGTAATTATTATGAAAGGCATAACCCTGATCCTGATAGCAGCCATAATTCTTGCTTTTGTTGTCCAACTGGCTGTACCAGACGTTACCGATGCATTCGCTTTGCAGGACGTGGCAGCACAACCCTGGACCCTTGTAACAAGCATGTTCCTCCATGGCAGCCTTAACCACCTTCTGGGCAATATCTTTGCTTTGCTTATCTTTGGCCTTCTTCTGGAAAACGAGGTAGGAAGCAAAAGATTCCTTATTATCTACATGGTTGGCGGCATAGTTGCAGGCATTGCCTCGTCTTTCTTTTACGCGTCTTCTCTGGGTGCAAGCGGAGCGATATTTGCCGTAATCGGCGCCCTTGCTGTAATGAAGCCGAAAATGACCGTCTTTGCCTATGGCGTGCCAATGCCCATGATAGTGGCAGCACTGTTCTGGCTTATGCTGGATATAGCTGGCGTATTCTACCCCACCAACATAGCAAACATGGCGCATATAGCTGGCCTGGCCTTCGGAGCTGTTGTCGGTTTCGCCATATGGCAGAAGAAACCAAAGGAACCAAAACATGAAAAAAAGGCAAGAACAATCAGCAACGAGGACTTCAATCAATGGGAAGAAGAATGGATGTAAGTATGAAAAAGTGACTGGCTAAGGTCCGAACCAATGCGACGTTCTTGCCCTGTATGACTCTTACTTACCTATTCCATACTTGGTTTCTTACACTACAAGGCTTTGGTTTCCCTGTTTCAACAAGATTCTTAGAATGTCCTAGGAAATTGGTTATTTTCGATTTCCAGGGGCGGTATAGCAGAAAACGAGCGAAAAATTGACAAGTTTCTATGCGTTTTGATAGATTCTGAGAAATTTGAATAAATATGGGAAAGTAGCAGGTTGGACACCGGCAGGAGCATTCGCTTTCCCTTAGTAATTGGCTTTTATCGGTCTTTTCATAGCCCTGTCAGAGATGTCAAACATCCTGAAAAGCCAGTACAGCACAACAGGCGACCCCAGCGCTATGAGCAAGAACTCTAAATTGGCTTCGCCGAAGCTGTTTATGTTTACAACCACTGTCCTCGTAGGGTCAAAATAGGCGCTTACAAAAGTCATTGCAAACACTACGTACGCGGCTATCGCTGCCGACAGGGAGAACATCGTCATTGCTTTCTTGTAATTCATACTTGTCACTACTTTGTAGTTGCTATGTTAACAAGCTTTAAAAGTCTTTAAGAAATGGAATATTTATGGGCATTTCGGAATGTGCGAGAAAGGACGTATACAAAGCTTTTGTTAAGTCCGAAAAAAACATCGAGCAGACTCTTTCTTATCTTAGGGAGAGGGGTTTTGTTTCGTCCTACAGAGAAATTGTGCTAGCGATAGAAGAGGAAAAGCACAGCATGCTCAAAGGGTACAACCACGAATTCGGGTCCAGGCAGAAGTGCTCGCCCGAGGAAAAGGCAGAACTCGTAGAAGCCTATTTTTTGCACGAAAGAAATGCCTCGGCAACCGCATCCGCCATGCCGTTCAAGGTATCGTCCGTGACAGTAGCGAAGATCGGCAGAGAATTCGGCATCGAACCTTCACTGAAGCTGAAAAATGAAAAAAACGTTAAAATAACAACAATGCCGAACTCCAACATCTGGAAACACATAATGGGAAAAAACTTTCGCAGGGTCGAAAAATAGCTCAGGCATTAGCAACAATGTTATTCCAAACGCACAAATTCTCTGCTTTTGCAGCCTGTTCAGCTTCCACGAAGTACTTGTAGTACGGCGTGTCCTTATTGTAAACGTACAGGTGTGCCCAGCCTTCCCTGACCATCTGCAGATTTATGAGTGTGTCGTTATAGATGACATACCGCAACAGGCGGCCGTACACGTCTTTATCCTCACCGCGCTTTTCCAGCGTGACTTCCTTGTTGCTTATCAATTCTGCTAGCCTATTAGTGGCTTCTGTGTAGCACTGCTGGCCCTTTTCCGGCGTATCCATGTCCAGCAAGCGCACGCGATCTCCGCCTTCCACTACAATGGTGTCGCCGTCCACTATGCGCGTTACTATCTTGTTTTCCCTTGTCGGCATGTTTTGAAAAGAGCTGTTAACCAGGTAAATGATTATCACAATAACAAGTGCAACCAGGGATGCTAATTTCCTGTTTTTCATAGATAACCTTCAAATTCCAAGGATTAAAATTTATGTAGGATAGAATTAGCGTGGTTTTATGTTCAATTTTTTCAAATCAGAACCTTTGAAAATAAAGATAGAAGAACTGCCGTCTTTTTTGACGAGCAAATTTGAAAGGGAAAAAACGGACGCAGAGTCAAAGTTGCAGCCCAAGGTCCAGAATGCCTACGCAGCGTTGCTGGCTATAAAGACATTAACAACGAACCTTAGCACTAAGTCGTCTAATAATGAATATGCGGACAGAATAAAGAAAAAGTTCTGCGAAAAAGTTGCCGAATCCATGAACTCTTTGTCTCAGCCACGGCAAACCTTTGAAGACACCAGGAACGACCTGTCAAATTATTACGAAATTATGCACGTCATTGAAAGCATCAACATGAAGGAATTCCGCCATCTCCAGGCCTTCAAAGACGACATGACAAAAATTGCAGTGCAGATAAAGATCGTCGAGAACAATATAAACCACGCTAACAAGGTCGTGTCTGAATCTGTCATGACAAAGGTCCTGGAAGTGCAGCGGAACATAGAAAAAATACTGTCGTTGAGACAAAACACGGAAGAAATAAGAAAAGAGCAGGAAATTCTGAACCAAAAGCTGGATGAAACAAATACGAATTTACACCAGTTGGAAACAATGCTCGATTCTGTAAGCCAAAAACTGGCGGAGTACGCAGAAAAACGCGCAGCAACAAAGGACATAGAAATAAAAATAAAGGGCATAGACTACAAGATAGAAAGCGAATTCTCCGGCCTGGATCGTCCGCTGAAAAAGTTTCTCTATTTCGGCGAAATGACAAAACACGAAGCAGAAAAGGTCAAGGAATATATACAGAGCCCTTCTGCTGCATTCCTGAGCGATGAAAAAAATATAATAAGGCTCCTGCTGGAAGCGATGCATAACTACAAGGACAAAAAGGTAATAGACCTGGAATGGGGCAAAGAGGAAAAGGTAAAAGATCTCCTGAGAAACATGGAATTTCTCCTTGAACTCCGAAACCACTATTTTTTCCTTTTAAAACAAAAAGAAGAAAAGGAAGCTGAATTTGAGAAAAGCCTGCAGCCCATATTGTCGGAAACAAGGTCAATAAACGCCGATATTGATGCGCGAAAGCGCGAGGGAAATGAAATAAAGAAGCGCCTGGCCAGCATTATTGTAGAACAACAAATGACTGAAAAAGAAATAAAAAACCTGACTACAAAGACAACACTTTTGGCAGCAACAATTCTAGACAGAGACGTCAGTCTGATTTGATTCCTTCAAAAAATATGATACAATATCAGACAGGTTTGAAACTTCCTGAACAGTTATATTCAGCGACTGCCCTATGTTTGTTTCGCCGTGCTTGTACTGTATCTGACAAATCTCTAAACTGTCAAAATTCCTGCACTCTCTTGTCCTTATTGTCGTCATCTCCGTTGACTGGCCTTTTGGAACAAGAAACAACGTTGCGCCATTATCCTTTGCGGCTTTTGCCTTTTCGCTCACAGAACCAATAGGGCCTATTGTGCCGTTATCCCTTATTGTGCCTGTCATCATTATGCTATTGTCTGACGGAATACCCTTGAGACCAAGTACTATCGATGCTGCCATTGCGGCGCCGGCTGAAGGGCCTTCAATAACCGTTGCATTAACTTTTATATCATAAGTTATGTCTATGTTGATGAAAGCCGTTTTCATGAAATCCGCAGCAGCCTTTGCAGCTGTTCTGCCTGAATATTGCGTGTCAAATTGCGCAAGCACGTCATTTATGTTCACAAGAATCTGGCCTGTTCCAGGCCTTATCCTCGTTATCAGTGTGCCCATAACTCCGTTGCCGTCTGCGTCCACGGCAGGCAGCCCCATTGTAACAACCTTTTCGCCTTCGACAGCCGCAGGAATGTCTGTTGCCTTTTGCTGCGGTATCGTGAAGGAAGCTATTACAAAGCCCATGAGAAATACGAATATTATAGCAAAAAGCAGGTCACCGCGTTTAATCTTGTAAATTTTTCCCATAGCAGGCACCACTAGATATTGCAGAGGTTTATTCCCCTCTCCTTTAGCATCGTTTCATTGATAAGCAGGTTGTTTTTTGTCCTGAGCGACAGCGCAATGGCGTCACTGGGCCTCATGTCTATGTCCAGCACTTTGTTGCCGCTCTGAACAAACATGCGGGCATAGTATATTTCATCGCCGTAGCGCTCTATGCGGATAGCTCTGATAGAAACATTAAAGCCATCCAAAAGATCCCGAAATATGTCATGCGTCAAAGGACGGGCGCTTGGCTCGTTCAAAAGAGACCGGCCGATCGAGTACGCCTGGTCAATAGTGATATCAAAGTTTATTCCATAACAATCATTCCTTAGCCCTATGTTTACGCCGTCCAGGCTCACGTTGGCAACAACAAAACCGGTATTATCCACGTCATATGAACTGGATGGCGTTATTTCCTGCAGGGCTTTTTCGATTTGCGGTATCTTATAGTAGCGGGTGCCTATTGCTATGCCAGCTGCAAATGCTACTATAATTAGAATAATCATTATTGCGTGAAACTTTGTCATAAGCATCAACTAAATTATCAAGGCGAAAAGTTTATTAAATGCACTCAGATCAATGAAAACATTACTGCAGAGTGTAATAAATCCTCCTGTTGTTCTTGCCGCGGTTTTCCGCCTTCATAAAAATTATCTTGCCTATTTCCCTCAGGCTTTTTACGTGGCAGCCGCCGTCAGCCTGTGCATCGAATCCCTTGATGTCAACGATCCTTATTGTATTGATGTCGTGCGGGAATCCCATTGCAAGCTTGAATAAAGTCGGGTCCTTTTCAGCTTCTGCCCTTGTCTTGTAGTAGACCTCTACAGGAAGGTCTTTTTCTATGAGCTCGTTAGCCTTCTTAATACCCTGGCTTATAAGATCAGCGTCCAGCTTTTCCATATCCATGTCTATCCTTCCTTTTTCCGTAGTAAGCTGGTTGCCGGTAATCATGAAATTATATTCCCTGTTGAACAAGCCGCTCAATACATGCGCAGACGTGTGGTATCTCATCAGCACGTAGCGCCTGTCCCAGTCTATCGTGCATTTTACACGGTCTCCTGGTGCAAGCCCTTCTGCGTCAACCTCATGGCTTATCTCGCCTTCGAACTTGCCGACGAAAACCACTTTGAATTCTTTGTTGTCTTTTTTCCTTATCATGATTCCAGTGTCATTTTCAACTCCGCCGGACTTCGGAAAGAAAGCCGTATTGTCCAGCACGATGAATCTGCCTTTTGCTGTCTTTACAACACCGTCAAATTCTTTCAGGTAGGAATCATCCATATACAGTGTCTGCATAGAACTAGAGTAAATTAAATCTATTTTAATCTTTTTTGCGCATAAGAGAGCCATGGAAACAAAAATCTTTACGGTTCAGGAGGCTAACAAGGCTTTGCCAAAGATAATCAGCCATTTCAACGAAATAGACACCTTGAAGAAAAAGATATTCCTGATGAATGCGCAGGCTGACTCGATAAAGAGTTTCTGGGGCGCAGAATTGAGGGACAGCGACAACCCCGACTCACAAAATTATGATAATCTCAGGTCCCTGATAGAAGAGTTCCGGACTGATATATTAACAAGGATAGAAAGGATCCAGGAATTCGGCTGCATCATAAAAGACATTGATGACGGTATTATTGATTTTTATTCTGTAAAAAATGGCGAACTGGTGCTGCTCTGCTGGAAGTACGGCGAAAAAGACGTCCGCTATTGGCATCCCGTTGAAAGCGGTTATCGCGCAAGAAGGCTAATAGAGGAAGTCGAATAGTTCTTATTCAAAGCCCATTCTTCCCCGGAACTTCTTCTCGTATTGCCTTTGGATAAATTCTGACACTTTGTAGAAAATGTCGTCTTTTTTCTGATTCTCACTTGTATCCACATAATGATCAGGATCTATAGTGAACGGAAAAGAATGGGGATTATTGCGCTCGGTAGGCTGATATTCACATACAAGTACGTTCGGATCAAAATTAATTAAATACTTATAGAGGCGGCTTCTTAGATCTCTGGGACAGACAGACACCGTAGACATAATTATGGCATCTGGATCAAATTCGGCAAAGTGTTTTTCTAGTTTTTCATTTGCATCATCATCTTTTATTTTATAGTCTTTTTGCTCATGCAGTATTTCGACTTGATGGTCTTTTTCAAACAGGTATAGAAAATTCGTGATAAACCTGTCGTGGCCGTCTTTTAGCGCTGTAGAAACTACGAGCACTTTTGCCATAATTATCCCTGTGTAAAGGATAAGAGAAAACTTCTTAACTTCGGATGAAAATGCATTTATGATGCTGTAAAAACACGTCTTCCTAAATATCGATTATCCTGCCGCGGCTTCCCACGGATATGACCCTTGTCTTGCCTATCTTTTCCTCGAATCCTTCCATCTCGTGGATGTGGCCGCATATGTGGATGTCTGGCTGAAACTTCTCTATTGCCCTCGTAATAGCCTTGCTGCCTGACCCGGGCACAAAGAACTTCTCGAAGGCTGTGCCAGCAGGCGGTACGTGGGTGACCATGATCTTTTTCTTTGCGTCCTTTATCTTCTCGTAACCTTTTTTCAGGTTGTCGTAAAGGTCCTTGTCTGATACGTAGTTGAGCATCATGTTGGCGCCGCCCGCTCCGAAGAAGCCGACATCATCTATCCTGATGTAGTCGCCGTCCAGATTTTTTACGTTGTAATGCTTGGCTATTGCATCTGCCGACTCCTGGGTCTCGTGGTTGCCAGGTACAAATATTACAGGTTTCTGCTTATTCTAAGTTTGTCTTTCTTCATGATTTTCACCAGTGTAATCAAAAACCAGCGCAGCTTTTTTCTCGGGCTCAATATCTATAATAAAGACAGGTTTGTGATCTTCATTCCTTCTAACGTAAAACTCATTCGCAAGTTCTGAGATTGCTTCCTTTCTTGCAGTTTCCAAGATAATTTCCCTGTTTTCCGTAGATGTTTTAGAATCTACGGGTGTGTTATAACTAATTAATCGCAGTCTTGTATTTTTATAGATTATGCGGTTGTTGCCGTCCACGGCATCCGGTAAGTCCACAAAATAAACAGCAATTGTCGGGATCGTTACAGGGATAGCTGTAGGGTTCTTTCTGTTTCCATACTCAAACATGAAAAAACTGCGCTCTTGCGGCTCTGGAAAACCAAGTCTTTCAAGTGCAGACTCCACTTCTTCCTGCGTCTCGTACGTCATCCTATTGTATCTCCAGAATACTATGGTGCAAAATTTCTTAAACAGAGCAAAAGTGAGTTGTAAAGTTGGCGTCAGGCAAAGCCATCTATCGGCGCCGCAACGGTTAGCCTTTCTCTCTGCCCTTCTTCCATGCGTATCACTTATAGTGAACCCAGTAAATAATCTGAACATATTGAACTGGGTTCACATATAGTTCACAAGGAAATTATATCCTGTTTATTTCCTTGTAGAACTATAACCGTTATTTATATAGGCAGACAGGGTAGTATACTTTTTAATACTTATTTTAATAATCAATTATAACAGCATTGCTTTTTAAGCTTGCAAAATGTTAAAAAAATGGTAAGGAATTTTATGGTCACTGTATATCCACAGGCAGCAGAAAAGTCAATAGAAGAGTGGAGAGACGCACCTACATCTCCTTTTGTAAAGGACTTCACTCTTGAAAGAAAGGAAAAATTAGTCAAGATCCTGCCTAAAACTGCAAAAATTCTCAAGTTTCACGCGTCCCTTTGTCCCGGCTGCGTGGACGAAAGCAAGTTCTCAAAAATGAAGATAGACGCCGTTACCTATGAAAAGGACGGCAAGGTATGGCAGATAAAACAATGCGCCGAGCACGGAATCACCAAGGAGCTTTCCTACGGCGACTACGAGATGTACAAAAAATACGAAAGATTCCAGGATCCTGGCATACAGATGGAAAACCCCATTATTGACAAAAGCAAGCTCAATATTAATTGTCCTGAGGACTGCGGCTTGTGCGCGGAGCACGAAAGCCACACCGCACTGGGCAACATTGTCGTCACAAACCGATGTGACATATCATGCTGGTACTGTTTCTTCTATGCAAAAGAGGGCGAACCGATATACGAGCCCACAATGGAGCAAATGAAACTTATGTTATCAAGGATGAGAAATGAAAAGCCCGTTGGCGCAAACTCTGTTCAATTAACAGGCGGCGAACCAACCCTTAGAGAAGATCTTGCAGATATTGTAAAGATAGCGACAGAAATGGGCTACGAACACGTCCAACTCAATACCAACGGCATAAATCTTTCCCGTGACCCGCAGCTGGCTGCAAAATTAAAAGAAGCCGGCGTGTCAAATCTTTACATGAGCTTTGACGGCGTAACCCCGCAGACAAATCCCAAGAACTTCTGGGAAGCGCCAAAGGCCATTGAAAATTGCAGCAAAGCTGGTATCGGTGTTGTACTTGTACCAACCGTAATAGGCGGCATTAATGACCACGAGCTCGGCGATATCATAAGATTCGCCAGTGGCCACATCAATGCGGTGCGTGCAGTGAACTTTCAGCCCGTTTCCCTTGTTGGAAGAATGCCACACGCCATGAGAAAAAAGCAGCGTGTTACGATACCTGGCGTGATAAAGCGCGTGGAACAACAAACAGACGGAGAAATAGGCAGGGAGAACTGGTTTACAATTCCCTGCGCAAAGAGCGTAACCAATTTCATTGAAGTTTTGAAAAATACAAAGACCTATCGCTTATCCAATCATTTTCAGTGCGGCGCAGCCACCTACGTCTTCAAGGATGAGAATGGCAAATTAGTCCCGCTGCCAGAGTTCTTTGACGTGAGCGGCTTTTTCGAATACGTAGATCATATTACCGACGACATAACCAAGAGCAAGCACAAGGCTGTTACAAAAACCTGGGCTCTTGCAAAACTACCATTTGCCATAAAGAAATTCATCGACAATGAGAAGAAGCCAAAGTATCTGAAATTTGGTAAGATGCTCTTCAATATACTCAGCGGCTCGAACTACGATGATATGGCTGAGTTCCATCTAAAATCCCTGTTTTTGGGAATCATGCACTTTCAGGACCCTAATAACTGGGACATAGACAGGATACACAAATGTAATATTCACTATGCAGTGCCAGACGGACGCATACTGCCATTCTGCACATTCAATGTAATTCCTGAATTGTACCGCGACCGCGTTCAGAGAAAGTTCGCCATACCAGCCAAGGAATGGGAGCAGAAAACAGGCAAGTCTCTGAAAGACAGCATTTATCACAGGTCATTTACAAAGGAAGAACAGGAAAAACTTGTCACTTATTATGACCAATACAGAAAAACAAAAGACAGACCAATAATCGAATCAGAATGGGGCGACGAGGACGAAGGAACTGATTTCGTCCCTATTTCAAAATTCGGCAGGAAATAAAGCAGCTTATTTGCTCTTAGGAAGCCTTGCCTCTATTATTTCCACTGCTTTGGCAAAATCTGATGAAGCGTTTCTGTAGTCTTCTTTTTTTTCATTCAAAAAACGATAGAACTCTGCTGCACTGACACTTTTATATACATGACCAGTATTCCAACTTGAAGGCATTTCAAAAGGTACTTTGAATAGTTCGGTGAATGTGCTTAGGTGAATCTGTGACACTATTACCTGGTCCTTATTTAATGGATCCTCATAAACAAGCATTGTCATATTTTTAGGATGTATGTAATCTTTATAAATATCATCTGGAGTAGTATCAGAAAGCCAGTTTAATTGTGATAAAAATGACAGACTCGATTGTGATAACAAAGGACATGACGATAGCCGAGATCCTGCAGGCGCATCCCGCGTCAGCTGAGGTCATGCAATCCTACGGCCTGCACTGTTTTGGCTGCCACATCAACATGTTTGAGACGCTTGAACAGGGCTGTCTTGGTCATGGCATGTCGCAGGAAATAATAAATGATATGCTTGACGACCTGAATAAAGTTGCTAACGATGAAGGGCATGAATCGCCAGAATCTGAAATGCCAAAAGACATGCAAAACCTTATGATGACAGAAACAGCTGCTGAGAAACTGAAAGACCTTCTTGGCAAGGAGGATAAAAAGTATTTTGGCATCCGTGTTGCCTTAAAAAATGGCTCTTCTGGTTATGCCTACAGCATGGATTTCGCGGAACAACAGGAAAAGGATGACAAGGTGATAGAAATACACGGCGTGAAACTGGTTGTCGACAAGGACAGCCTGAGCATGATGACCGGCACAGTTATAGAATACGTTGAAACAAAAGAAGGCGGCGGTTTCCGCTTCGACAACCCCAATACAACAGGGTGCGCACGAGGCTGCAAGTAAGAGATCACTGGTGATTTATTTCTATGAACCTTCCACTATTTTTTCTTACAGCATGATTTCTGCCTATCTTGAATGTAATACGATAACCAGGAAAACCTTTGTATTCTTCTACTGATAATTTCATACCGTTTAGTCTTAGAAAGTCATCTTCTCTCCAGGATTTTGGTATGTATACTACCGGACACTTCTCAGAATAATCAGTTTGTATCTTGCCGTCGTAAAATCCGTCGTCGTCCACCTTCATGACAAGTACGGGATATTTGCCTACCCTGTAAGTGTCAGATCCATTTCTCAGACGGTCAAATGCTACGATTGCTGTGGCTCTCCCCCTTCCCTTTTTTTCTAGTATCATACGTCAATCATGATTTTCAATTATTTATCTGCAAATTTTCATTGTGCTACGGATAAGTGTTGTATTTTTTACTTGAAAGTAGTTAAAAACAGAAGTTTTAAATACTTTAACGAAATAAGGTATTTTCATGAAAGGATACACTTCACAAATAACAAGATACGCGCTTGAAAACGGCGTTAGAAATGTTCGATTAACTACGCGTGTAGACGAACAAAGTGAAAGTCTTGGTGCTATGTCATCATTTCATGCCAGATTGCTTGCACATGCTGAAGCCAAGACATTTGAAATTAAGGGATTTTATGATTCTCCATCATCAGGAATTAATTCTGCCTACGGTTACGCAGCCAATAAAATAGAAACTAAAAAAGCCGCTATCGAAGAAGCTTTGAGAGTTGCTCAACTCCTTGAAAAACGCGGAATAAATGTAACGATAAATGGCAAGGACATGAATACGGCAAAAGCAACCTTAAGCAGACTTCAAAAAGAGTACGAAAGAGTATTTGGTTGATTGTCTGCAACACTTTGATTTCTTTTTTGATCATTTCTCAGGTCAAAGAAAACCCTAAATAATTATAGAAGCATTATATTCATATGGGGTGGCTCTGTATGCGATGCCCTGAATGCGGCTTTGCAGAGTTGAATGAATTTGGGAACATGAAAGAATGTCCTATGTGCCACTTCATGACGTATTTCGGCGTAAGCAGGCCAAAGTTCAAGCCTGAAGAAGACTTTGACGCAATGTTTTAGGCGGATGAGATGAAAAGAGTGGCACACTAAGAAAAATATTGGTTCTTCCTATAGCCACGACTATTTATAAGATTTGAAATCTAATTTTTAAGTTGTTGTGCAGAACAATGATATTTTTGTAGAAGTGTAAGTAGAGAAAAAACTGCTGCCTGCTTCTTTTAAAATTAATCATCAGAGAATAAAAACTGGCAGCTGCATATCATACTTAGTATCTTCTTCTTGGCCTTCTGAAGCCGCCACCGCCCCTGTGACCAAAGCCGCCTCTGTCCTCATAGCTGTGCATGCTTCTCGTGGGTGTAGGCTTGAATGCGCCCAGATCCAGCTTTTCTATGTCCATGTATCTCACGATTCTCTGGAAAGACGGATGGTCTTCCTTGCACACAAGCGTGATAGATATTCCTGTTTTTCCAAAGCGCGCCGTCCTTCCAACCCTGTGCGTGTATTCTTCAGGTCCGTTTGGCACGTCATAGTTGAAAATATGAGAAACATTCTTTATGTCCAGTCCGCGCGCGGCGACATCGGTCGCAATGAGTATGTGCGGCTTGCCCCTGTGAAATCCTTCCAGTATGCTCGTCCTTGTTGCCTGTGTGTGGCCGCCATGCAAAGACCTGGATTCAATTCCTTGGCTTTGCAGATAGCGATCAACGAAGTCGGCAGCCCTTCTCGTCGCAGTGAATACAATAGCAAGGTGCGGCTTTTCCTTGTCTATGAGATGCTTGAGAATCGAAGCCTTTTCGTCCCTTCTGACGTCATAGTAGTAATGCTTCAGCAGGTGTTCGCTAATTTGTGACTGCGTCTTGATATGAACAGGATTCTTGAGGTAATTCCTGGCTAAGTGTATTATTGGGTCAGGCATCGTCGCAGAAAAGAGCATTGTCTGCCTCGAATGTGGCGTCTGCGAGATTATCTTTCTTATGTCGTCTATGAATCCCATGTCCAGCATGCGGTCGCCCTCGTCCAACACAAGAATCTTTATTCCTCTAAGAGATAGCGTGCCCCTTTGCATATGGTCCATGACCCTGCCAGGCGTGCCCACTACTATCTCTGAATTGCGTATCTTCATTATCTGCGGGTCGATTGCAACGCCGCCGTAGACAGTGCACGCATGCACATTGCAGTACTTGGAGAACTTTACTATTTCAGCATAATCCTGTTCAGCCAGCTCTCGCGTGGGCGTTAAAACAAGACCCTGAACGCCCTTTTTTGGCTCCATTTTTTGTATGAGCGGTATGCCAAATGCAGCCGTTTTGCCGGAACCTGTCATTGCCTGCCCTATCAGGTCCTTTCCTTCCAGGCCTATCGGAGTTGTCCTCGCCTGGATGTCCGTACATTCAATAAACCCCATTTCGTGCAGCGCCTTCAGTATTCTCTGGTCGATCTTCATTTCCGTGAACTTCATAATATCAGCTATATATCTTGTTATTGTGTTTAAATTAGTTAAATCATGAAAAATACTAAGGCAATAGACAGACCGATTTCAGATTAATTCCAAGAATCGGCTGCCGTTTTTCCCTTACTTAGTGGTCTTATGCTGTTCAACAAGGACGAAGAACATAGAGAACTGACAGTTGAAGAAGTCAGGAGTCTGCTGGCAAAAAAGAAGATCGTTCTATTAGATGTTCGTGAAGACTACGAGCGCAACATGGCAAGCATCCACGGCTCAATCCACATTCCTGTCAGCGACCTGAAGAAGAGGATGAACGAGCTCGATAAGAAAAGCGAAATCGTCGCCTTCTGCCACCACGGCGTGCGCTCGCGCAACGCTGCCCAGATGCTGCGCGTCGCCGGCTTCAATGCCAAGAGCATGAACGGCGGCATAGCCGAGTGGTCCGCCAAGATCGACAAGAAAGTCAAGGTTTATTACTGAATTTAAGAAGACTTGAAAACCACTATTTTTAAGGTGTGAGAGTACGTCAATTGGTATATGGATGGCTAATGATAAAAGTAAAAACAAAAACATTGACGGATGGTTTTTGTTCTTTATATTTACTCTTGTATTTGTTGCCCCTTTATACAATATATTTGTTACAGATTTCTCAAACTATGTTGCTGAAGATTTTATTATGTTTTTTGGAAATATTGCTTTATTCATTGCTTCTGGTATATTTCTATTCAATAAGAGACCATATGCAGTCGAATTTACAAAAATAGTTCTTATATCAAATTTTGTTTTATTGCTAGTAGTTAGTGCATTACTTTCTGATTATAGAGGTATCTCAACTACAGTAATCTATACTATCATATGGGTCACTTATCTTTACAAATCAAAAAAGGTGAAGCGTATTTATGGAAAATTAAAGTACAGACCTAAAAAATACGATGTATGGAATATAATGGCAATTATATATGCCTTTGTAATACCTTATTTTGGTTTAGTATTTTCAATTACTTCATTCTACAAAAGATCAAAACCACTTTGGCTAACTGCACTTGCTATAATCATAGTTTTCATTAATTTTGCACTTGCATTCTCACCTATTTATGAAAACACTTCTGAAATATCTCAAAACTATCAGCTACCATTAAATGAACCATTAGTAAACACAAATGTTATAGATGTTTGTACTGCAGGATCTTATTTAGGAGATTACAAAACAGTTCAGGGAGTTGTTATTGATGTCTTTGTAAGCAATACAAATACGGTCTTCTTGAATTTTGGCAGACCGTATCCTGATCATTGTTTTACTGCTGTAATTTTTGCAAGCGATAAAAGTAAATTTGGAAATGTTTATTCATATAAGGGCAAAACAGTGCAGGTTAGTGGCAGCGTAGAGTCTTATCAGGGCAAGTCGGAAATTGTATTGGAGAACCCATCCCAAATAAAAATTGTTTAGAAGGTAATAAGAAATGAAAAAGAAACAGATTCAAAAAGAAATAGACGAAATAAAATATTTACGTTTTAATAAACTCTGGACTTATGAACATATAGCAAAGAAATATGGACGTAGTATTTATTGGGTTCATACTAGACTTTCTAATTATAAATCCTCGTATAAACTAAAATGTCAAAAATGTGATAACACTAAACGAATAGGATTTCATCATATTGACAGAAATAAAAATAATAACAATCCCAAAAATCTTATTCCGTTATGTTGGAAATGCCATAAGAGAATTGAAAGATTGACCCTCGAATGGTTTGAAGACTGGAAAGACAAAACACCACCAGTATCTTGTTCCGAATGGAAAATTAAAAATCTGCATAAATTGGTTTGGGGTTTGAAACTAAATAAAAAAAACAAAAACCTTGTCTACAAAGATTCCGAGAGCTATTTAAAATTTGAAAAACCGAAACGTCTAACTAAAAATTCTTGGATGTATAAGACTTTGTTTAATAAATAGAAACTGTAAGTAAGAAGAAATGAAATTAAAATTCGAGATAAATCTTAACACAATCCTGCTGATCATAATAATCCTGTTTCTGCTCTTCTTTGTCTATGAATATACCAGACCAGACGGGATAAGAGACATTCTAGATGCGGTCTATAACGGCTCGAATATATTCATGTGATAAACTAATATTTTTTAGGCCTTTAAAAAATCTAATCTAATCTAATTCTATATGGCAGACCCTACACTAGTGATAGATCCTACAATAATTTCTGTTGCATCAGGCTTGATAGGAGTTATAATAGGCGGAGTTCTATCTTTCTACGCACAGAAATGGTACTTTAAACAAACTATAAAGAACGACAGAAATCGTGATATTTATAATCCACTCTTGGACGAACTTGAATTTAGAGTAAAAGAAGCTATTGATAATTTAGATAAAGTAGAAATAGAAAAATGGGCAGAGCTTAAGCAAACTTCAAGATATAGAGACATAGAAGAAAATCTGAGAAAAGAACTAATACAGTTTTTCGATACAGAATTATCAGAATACAATAATGATATAGAATATTGTCATAGAGCTATATACGATAAATTCGGTGACGAAATAAGAAAAGATAAGAATTCAATTTTTCTGAATCTTTCTAATACAAAAAATCCAAGCTTTCCTAACACAATACTGAGATATGATACGAAAGAAAAAATATATGTAGGCTCTTGGAAACCCTTTATCCCAACTATAGTGTGGGAGTCTATTCAACGTGCTGATTATGGAATAGATAAAATAAACACACCATTTCCTGAAGAAAATATGACAACAATAATGTTCGAAACGGCTGATAAATTAAAAGACGACAAAAAATTTGTACGTTTAAAACAGAAACGAATAGACCTATTAGACAAGATAAAAGAACTTATGGAAAAAATAGAAGAAACCAAGAAAAAATAATCAATGTTTCTCAGGTAAATGTTTTTCTGTTAACGTATGAGTTGAAAATATTTTTGTTGCTCTTTTTGATTTTACTAAGATTGCTCTAATTTGCGGTCTTTTAATATCGTTAAAGTTATTTTTTTCTCATTCCACAATCATCTTCCCCCAGACCATGCCCATCGAGCAGTGGAAGCTGAACGTGCCCACTGTTTAAATTTATTAAGATCAGGTAATACTTATGGCGCAAATAATCTGGAATGATTTTGAAAAAGTGGAAATTCGAGTGGGAACAGTTGTCGAAGTAAATGATTTTCCAGAAGCAAAAAATCCTTCCTACAAATTAAAAATTGATTTCGGGAAGTTGGGCGTCAAGAATTCCAGCGCCCAGCTCACGAAATTATACAGGAAAGAAGACTTGATGAACAAGCAGGTGATAGCAGTTACAAATTTTCCTCCAAAGCAAATCGCAAATTTCATATCCGAATGCCTGGTTCTCGGAGTTGTCCTGGAAGACAAAGAAGTTGTCCTGCTGCAGCCGGAAAAACCAACTCCTAATGGATATAGGATCGCATGATTACTGCGCAACCAGTTTTTCCCGCGCTGTGCTTTAATTCTCGGCGTAATTGAATCGTGCTTTTATACCACGTCACCACATATTTTATTCAGAGAATCATGAAAAGAGCTAGCATTGCGATTATAGCAATCGCTCTATTACTAGTTGTAGTTGTGTCAGGCTGCGTAAGCAACTGCTCCTTTGACACGTCATCACAAAAGAAGATCCTTGAAGCTGGTTCCATAAATGAATGCGCCGACCTGTGCCATAAAATGGGCATTTTATGGAGGACCGAGGTCTCGGGCCTTGGCCCCAATCACGTCCAGTGCAACTGCTACTCCTGCGGCTGATTAGAAATAAATATAAGCATTTTCTATGTTTAGACTATGTCGCACTTGTCGTATCTTACGCACGAGCTCTATGAGATGGCAAATATTTTTGAAGGCATTAAAAAGGGCCGCAACCATAGTAGAATTATGTTCGATTATGAGTACTGGGGTAACAACACTTTTGACAGCAGGTTCAACATGGCGATGGAGGAATACCTGCTCAAGAGGGCCGCAGAAACGGGAAATGCCCAGATAAGATTTTTCAGCATGAGTTCTCCTTCTGTGATTATTGGCTACGGCCAGGCAACAGACCCGATAAGAATGTATGACGGAACTTTCAATGTTGCAAGAAGGCTGACAGGCGGATCGCACGTCCATTTTGACGAAAAACTGATGGCCTACACGGTTGCTGTCCCAAACAACGGACAGTTCAAGAACCTCGGGGATATGAGAGCCTACTATGCCGGGCTCATAGCTAACACGATAAGATTTCTTGGCGCAGAAGACGTTGAAGTCGACAACAGAGCCTCTACCATTAACGTTGACGGGAAGGTCATTGCAAGCCATGCGATGATATGGGGGGTGAAAAGCGCGCTTCTGCACGGCCTGCTGAACATCGAGCCCTATGACGTGGATACAGTGAACAGGAGGGTTTTCCTGGCGCAGAGAAAGATAGGGGGAAATACCTATACAGAGTACTCGGCTTTGCAGAACCTGCCAGCTGTCTCATTCATGCTTGAAAAATACGCTCCTGACATCAAGGGCCAGGCACGGCTTGGTGTTATAAAGGATTTTGTTTCAAATGCCCTGCTCTTCGAGATCACCAAGGACAGATATAAGGCAATGGCAGTACAAGACGGCGTTGCTGCTCAGGCCATGAAACTGCTCACAGAGAAGTACGGAACAGAATCCTGGGTATCAGGCAGGGACAAACCATTTACAAAAGATGAGATAGAGGAAATTCCAGGAGAAGAATTAAATGGCGAGTTGAAGAAAAAATTAGGATATTGCTTTTTCCTTCAGGTAAAAGACAGGGACTTCAAGAAAATGGCCAAGTCTGAGTAAATCATTCTATCATTATCAGGTTCGGGTCTTCCAGTATCTTCTTCAGCGTGTCGGCGAAGCGCGCGCACTCTGCACCGTCTATTATCCTGTGGTCAAATGTGACGGAAAAAGGCAGCGTCTTTCTGACAACTATTTTGTCGTCTTTGAAAACAACCTTGTCATATATGCGGCCTAATGCAAGGATGGCTGCTTCGGGCCAGTTTATGACCGGCGTGGCATACAGTCCGCTTAATGATCCAACATTCGTGATAGTGAACGTCCCGCCCTTCATGTCCATTATGTCCAACTTACGAGAGCGGGCTTTGTCAGCCAGCTCTTCTATTTCCTTTGCTATCTGTATTATTGTCTTGTTCTGCGCGTTTTTTACAACCGGTACTATTAAGCCGTCTTCTGTTGCCACCGCTATCCCAATGTTGTAGTATTTCTTCATGATTATTTCCTGGTGCTCGTCGTCCAGCGTTGCGTTGAGCATTGGGTATTGTTTGAGCGCGTCTATGACAGCTTTTATTATAAAAGGCAAATAGGTCAATTTTTCCTTCACTTTTGCCTTTTCCTTCTCCCTTATTGTTACTAATTCTGTTACATCTGCTTCGTCCATGTGCGTCACATGCACAGCTGTTGTAAACGACTTTACCATATGATCAGCTACTGCTTTGCGAACGCCCTTTAGCGGAGCGCGTTCCACATAACCGAAAAAATCGTACTTCTTTGAGATCGTGACAGCTGGCTGGATTTCCTCGCGGCCCTGGTTGGAAGCAGCTTTCCTGATGTCTTCCTCTGTTATGCGAGCTTCATGACCTGTGCCTGTCAATTTAGAAATGTCAACGTGCATGTCGCGGGCAAGTCTTTTGACAGCTGGTGTAGCTGCTACATGGCTGGGATGATCATGAGGTGTTGATTCTATCCTTGTTTCCGTTACTTTTGGCACTTCCAATTCTTCTGCCTCTTCCAATTGGCCGACTACCGACGCTGTGTAATGATCACTATCAGATGCAGTCTTTTTTCCTTCACTTACCTCTGCTATCAGCAATAAAACTTCGCCTACTTTGACAGTATCGCCTTCTTTGTGGAGCAGTTTTGCAATCGTGCCTGTTTTTGGCGACGGTATTTCTATTATTGCCTTGTCTGTCTCCATCTCTGCGAGAACCT
>JAPLUZ010000038.1 GCA_026397375.1 Candidatus Aenigmatarchaeota archaeon
GACTACGGGATATTTGACGGGAAGCCGATAAGTGTAATCGCGAAAGAAAGAAGAAAGATAAAAATGCCGCGTTACAAATTCAAGCCGCAAAAAGGAGAAAGTTACGAGGACCTGAAAACAAGAATAGAGCCTTTTATCGAAAAACTGGCGAACGAAGACAAGACGTTTTTGCTTGTTACACATGGCGATGTAATACGCATAATTTCCTACATACTTCTCAATAAGCCAGTCCAGAATCTGGCAAGGATGCGGTTCAAGTGCGCGTCTATAAATATATTTGAGCCAAAAAACGGGAAATTCATACTGAAAAAACAAACAAAGCACCTAAATTGAGTGGATGAATCAAGCAAGAAACTAATATATATGTCTTATAGTAAGTAAGAAAGAAGTGATTTCATGGGCAAAATACAGGACTATGTCATAAAGAACAACGTAAAGCCGTCGGAGTGCACTTATCATACGTGGAGGGACACAAAAAATTCGAAAAAAGAGCTGACAGGCAAGATGCGCGTGCTCGTGCCAAAGAACTCCACCATGGCTATGGCTGAATACACGTGCCCGGAATGCAAGCATTCTGATTATATAGAGCAGGAATGGAAAAGGCCTTTTTACATTAAATGCGCCAAATGCGGCTTCCGCATGGGCGTGCCGAAACTCAAGAAGGAAGCGAAGAAGGACGCGAAAGGCAAGTAAGTAAAGATTCTGGGTTTTCCTATCGTTTTTTATCCATTTCATATCGAGTATTTGTAAATGCCACATTAGCTCAGTTGGTAGAGCGTTAGTGTCAAATCACCGCTAAACCTTGGTAAGGTAGAGGTCCTGAGTTCGATCCTCAGATGTGGCTTTACTTGCAGAAATAATTGAGCTGCTCTGCCAGTTTCTGCCTTTCGTCGAAGTCGGAAAACATCTTTGACAATGCGACCAGCGTGAGGTTTTTCTTCTTCAGGAATTTCACAACGGTCTCGGGCGAGAAGCTCTTCTTGACAGGGGAGCGTGGCGGCAGCATGTTCTTCAAAGTTGTGTAGTAGAAAATAGCCGTTGCCACGTCTTTGGTCGTGCATTTTATTTTCTTTTTCACGCCTTCTGCAAACTCCTGGGCTTTTTTCATGAAATATTTGTCGTCGTCATAAAACTGGTAATAGGGACCGACTTCATTATTCAGGAACTGTTTGGTCTGCCAGGAAGGCGGACAGAAATCCTGGGCATAGCCCATGGAGTGCAACCAGATGATTATCTTTGTGTACTTTATGTTCGAAACGTCTTCGTTAACAGCAAGGCCGTCTATGAATTCCCACGCCTTTTCTTTTGTATCAAGCATGCTGCCTAACTTCTCGGGCGTGATTTCTTCTTTCTTGAAGAAGCGGGCGCCGCCTTTTATTGAGGCGCTTATGCGGAATATCTCTTTTTCAAAATCCTTGAGCATGAGCAGAATGTCCTCGTCCTTTATGCGGGCTGTGCGCTGCTTTATTATTTCGATTACGGCGTCCCTCCAGTCCTCTCCGTCCGTTTTCTTGACGAAATCCAGATCAAGAAGTTTTTTTGACTTAAACATGTTTATAAGAAAGTTTATCTCAGGGTCGCTGCGCTTTCCGCCCATGAAAACGATATAGAGAAACTTGTTCCAGATATCTTCCACTGTCTTGGGCTTTTCCGGCCGCGCTTTCATGCACAATTTTACCAAGACGTCAAAACCCTTCAGTTTCATTAGCATAGTTTGGACAGCAAAGTTCTTTAATAAAATTATGGTCAAATAATGCAAAGATGAGCATGGACAAATTCGAGTGCAAAGGCTACGGCGACTGCTGCAGGGGGTTGAAACAGAAATTCTCGAATGAAAGGATAGAAAAGATATCGCAAATGAGGGCGCTTGTCCTTGTCCCGGACCCGAAAGACGTGGGGCTTCCTGTCTTTGACTGGGAGGCTGAAAAAATAAGAAGCTGCGCGGATGAAGCGGGAAAATACGTTGACCTGTCTCCGCTATGGATTACTGTAAGCCACAAAAAAGAGGCTGTTGTTATTTCCTGGAATCTCAATCACGACGTATGTCCCTTTCTTCACGGCAACAGGTGTGGCATATACAACGACAGGCCGACCATATGCAGGTGCTTCCCTGTTGCCAGCTCGGGCTTCATGGACGTCTTCCTCGGCAAGGGAAAGGCAAACGTAAATTTCAGCGACATGTGCAGGTGCTGGCCTGACAACAAAATAGAAACCCCGCCAGAGATGAAGATAGAGGATATGTACAGGTTCTTTTACGGCATCTTTGGCGACTCGTACCTAGCTAGCCTGAGGTCTGACATGTACACTGTTTTTGTAATTCAGATAATCCAGGGCCTTGTGAACAAGGGCAAGGTCATATCTATATATCTGGACGACAAGCAAAAAGAGAAGATGATCAGAAAAGGAATAATAAGCTTTGCAGACTTCATTGAAAGAGAGAAAATTATGGCAAAAGAACAGTTAAAAGCAGAGCTGGAAAGAATTGATGGTATGGCAAGAAAGCTCGTTGGTGCATGATATGATAAAATATTTTCTTGCGCCTGACATTGAAGAGAAGGCAAGACATATAGTTCAACAGACAGGCATGGGCAGGGACTTTTCACGCATACATTTTATCCGCAGCAAAGACAGCCAGAGTCGTAGAATTATAGCCAGGTGTCACGGCATGCCAAAGGTTCTTCAATTGGCAATGCAATTAAAAGCGCATTACGTGATAGAAATTATATCCGAGCGGTTTGACAGAATGAATGAAAAGGAGCAGGCAAAGGTCATCATCCACGAGCTGCTGCACATACCGGCTGGCATGAAGGGCGGCTTCCGCCAGCACGACTACGTCTGCGACAGGAACGTTGAAGAGATATACAGAAACTACGTAAAACAGTGATTATTATGGAAGAATTTGTTCCGAAGTGCAATGAATGCGGCCGTCCCATGAGGAAAAGAAGGGTTAAGGGCGGAGCCATAGGCGACTTTGACACGTGGGACTGCACGTTCTGCCATCCTTAAATAATTTATTTCTATTGTTAGATTATGAAATATGGAATATTGGAACTCGACGAAAAACTCGTAGCCGGCAGAACGTTCCAGTTGAATGACCGGTCGTACCTGGCGGTTGTTCTGGAAAGGGAGGGCAACAACATTATCTGGACTGGTCCGTTTGACAGGGAGCCTGCAAAGACTCCTCTGGGAAATCTTTCTCTGGGCCTCAGTGTGCTGGGTGCTGTGGACATGGAATATATGCAACTGTGCAAGAGCCTCTATAAACCAAGAACCATCCTGTTATGAATTCTGCAAAAAAATCCTGTTTCTGAAGTCCCACAATATATAAAAACCCTGTTCTGGCATTTCAGATACTATGATAGATATATGTGTTCAGGTATGGGGATCGCTGGACTTTTCTTCTTACGAATGGGTAACCGTAGGCAAAATAAGGAAACCCAAAAGCTTGGATATCGATTACCTGAGCAAAAGGGCAATCAGACTCTTTAAACAGATAGAAAATATACCCCAAACCGACGCTGTCCGTCTGCAGGTACTCATAGACGGAAGAAAAGAGATGACAATGACTGTTCTCGACTTTTTCAAGAACTATCTGCAAAAATTGAACTAGATTTTCATCCTTCAGGCAATTACGGAAAAATTACGGACGCATAACATATATAAATACGGCAGGAAATAAGTTTAATCGGTACTTATGAGATTAGCCTTTGCTTCGTTAATAGCATTTTTATTTCTCGTAAATTTCTCGTTAGCATTCTCGGTTACAAATTTTGACCAGACATTTACGGTTCCCACGACAAGCACAAGGCAGATTGACATGGCGATAATCAGCGACACGGCTGACAGAGTCTCTGTGAACATAATTGACCTGAAATCATGGGTAACCCTTGTGACGTCACAAGTTACATTAGAACCGCAAAAACCGCAGACGGTAAGCCTTATTGTTTCACCGTTCATCGATACACAGTCTGGACTCTATAAAGTCAGCCTGCTGTTTGAGTCCTTGACAACGCATGAGCTGAAAAAGGCCGACATCTTCCTGTCTGTTGAAAGGAGAGAGATTGTAGACATACAGAAGATACTTGTTACAGGCGATTTGAAACCTTTAGGAACGGCAAACGTGGAGCTAAGGATAAAAAATCTCAAGACAGTGACCGTGCAAAATATACAGGTAAATACAGTGATAAGCTCGCCGACAAAAAATATTGCTACTGTTAATAAAGTTATAAGCAGGCTAGATCCGGGCCAGGAAACAACAATAAGCATTCCTGTTCTTTTGGATAAGCAGGCGGAATCAGGGTATTATTCTGTTAATTCAGAACTCAGCGATGATAATAATGTCGTAAAGGCCAGCCAGACCTTCAGCGTTTTGTCGGCTGCAATCATGATTAAAAACGAGTACCAGTATCCGTCAATATTCGGGTTCAAAAAAACAATAACAATAACAAACTATGGCAATGCAGTTGGCAACGAAATAGTAACGGAAACCATACCTGTGTTTGATGCGGCATTTCTTAGCGGGGATAAGCCGACGTCCAGCTATCAAAATATCAACAACTGGCTAATAACCAGCATATTTCCAGGCGAAAGCAAGTCGATAACCTATGTCATAAACTATACACCATTCTTCTTTTTCGTAATCGCTGTTCTGGCCGCAATCTGGCTGTTCTTCGTCAAGCTAAGGACGGTGCGCATAAGGAAATACATTTTGCATAGGAAGGAACTGGAAGAAGGCGAAGAATTTACAGTTGCAGTTGAAGTAAGAAATGCGTTAAACAGGAAGATAGACACGCAGATTCATGACTTTGTACCCGCTGTCTTCAACGTAAAAGATGCGCAGGGCTTCAAGGCGACAAAGAAAAAGAGCAACGTTGGCACAGAGCTGTCGTGGCACGCAAAAGACCTCAAGCAGAACGAGGAAAGGGTCTTCACCTACAAGATAACGCCGATATTCGGCATCCACGGGACAATAAAGCTGCCACGCGCATCCGTAATATTCGAAGTAAACAAGAAGAAGATAGAGAACTGCTCGACTTCGCCTTTGGTGGGACTGCCTGAAGAGCGCGGCGACGAAGAAAAGACGTGGCTCAGTTTCTTCAAGAGAAAGTAAAAATATTCAGGCTTATTCAGGTTCTTTTGTCTCTAGATGCTCAAGATAATGATCCGAATCTCTTGGGTCGTCGCGATAATTCAAGAAATTAAAATTCACTTTTGTCGTGCCGGATGGATAATGCCTTTGTTTTTAACATATGTTCCAGCTCCCTCTGATCCGGGTTGATACCGAATCTGCTTTCAGAATTCATTCGTTCCTGATCCAGCAGCGACGTTTCCTTTTCGACGACAGAAAAGCCATTAGCTGCGGCGTTCTTAGCAGCCTGCATATAATTTGCCACGCCGCCATGAAGGGAGCCAAAGTATAACTGGGTGAATTCCATTGCCTTCGCATATCCAAGAAATTCGATGGTGCTTCTTGCAACATCTTCACTTATGTCATATCTTCTGGAAAGAACGTAGGCCTCTGATGCCAAAGGATCGGATATCATAGTTGCGTATCTTACAATATCTGCAGAACTTGCTCTTTGCGGCATTCCGTCTTCCGATGATGTTGTTTCGATTTTCCTGAATTTCTTCTCGCTCATATTCCATCAGGCTTGTACGCAATCTTTAAAACTTCAACACTATTCCTTTTGGTTCGGGTATAATATACTTTATCCCCTGAATGTTGACTGGGGCGAGAAGTCAAGATTCTTCTAGCAAAAAAGCGTCTGGATTTAGCTTATCTTTAAATATCTCCCGGTGCGAATTAGTAGCATGTCAGCAGAACTGCACGGTTTATTGAACGAAATAGAAGACATCAAAACCAGGCTTATTGCTATAGAAATGCGCATCCTCAAGACTGAGAAAGCAAGCGGAGAAGACAGGAAAGCTATAAGGGAAGCTATGAAAGACTACAAGAAAGGCAAAACAATACGATTTTAATCGTATGCAGTTCCTCTTTTTTCTATTCTTGACACCAGTATAATTTTGTTTTGCCAAACGATTGTGTATAGAATTCTTATTTTTCCGACGCGAATTCTGAAGCTGTCTTTAATGCCTTCTAACTTTTTCACATCATAGAATTTTACCGGAACGGGGTCTAACTTAAGACTCTCCAGAATTTCCCCTATTCTTTTATCATTCAATAGATCAAGTTCTTTTTTGGCTCTGCGAGAAAGCTCTACCATGAACATACAAGTATATTGATTTCTTTGTTTTAATTGTTAAAATTATGAGTCCTTTGGCTGGTTCTAGGCAAAGACGGATTCTTTTGTTTCTAGACCCCTTAAAAAGACTATTTAGTTAACAATTCCAATTAATATTAGAATCGCTGTCGCTACAACAGATGCTACGATACCTAAGGCAAAACCTATCAGGATTTGCTTAATTGACCATCGTTTTTCCGCTTTCTCGATGGCTATTATTTCCATAATTTCTTCGTATATGTCCTGTACGTCGTCGTAAATATTGCTATAACCTGCTAAGTCAGGATCGTGTGCAAGTTTCATATCGATATCTTTAATTCTTTTTAGAAATGGGCGAAACGGTTGACTTCTTGGTTTCTTATTTTTAATAAATTCAGTCATCTCAAATTCTATTGTAAGAATTATACGACGCCAATAATCGCATATTATTTCATAGAATTTATCTCGATTAGATTTAGTAACTCTACCTTTTTTTATACAATCATAATAAACTGTCTTGAATTTTAGATCCAGCTCTTCATCTGTTTCTTTACTGCTTACAGCGGCATGTTCATGATTCCAGAAATCGAGTTCATCAAACTTAAACTTAGCCATTTAATCGCCACCGAAGCGTCGCCTTCTTTTAGGAGTGTATATGTAGAAACCGTAGCCTCTTCGGTAGGATATTTGTTGACCTGGCCTTCTCCTTCTTATAGCAGCCCGTAACTCTGTAAAGTATTGCACCATGATATTACATATGTGAGAAACCCTTTAATTCGGTCGATGTCCTAACAAACCATCACGCCCGGGTCGTCTTTTTTACATACATGTGAATAGTAAATTTCGGTAAATCCATGGATTTTTGAAGATAGTTTACATATGTCAAGTATGGCATTGGAAGACATCTTTCAGAATATTGTAATGTTTGGTATTGGATCAACACTTATTACATTCTTGGTAAAATCGGTTATAACCAATCATTTCAGTAAGGATCTCGAAAGATTCTCAAAGCTTCACGAAAAAAGGGGTTTAGTAATAGAAGAGCTTTACGGAAAACTCAGAGATATGGAGTCCGCCATGCATACATTTGCAAATCCATTTCAGTATACTGACGCCGACATGGAGGAAAAGGGGAAAAACGCTGCTTCTGCTGTAAATGAATTTGTAAAGTTAGCGAATAAGAACAGAATATACTTCGATAAGAAAACATGTCAAGTCTTCGATACAATACAAGAAATAGCCAGAAGATCGTTCAATAGAATTCAAACATATGATGTCCACAATCTATCAAGCGTTAGAGCTGGAAGAACGGAACAGCTAAAAGCATGGGAAGAGTCTTTTGATGAAATAGATAGAGGAATACCATCATTACGCGCTATGTTAGAAACAGAATTTCGTACAATCTTGGGTGTTCCAACTGATTAATCAGAGGCTTTCTTTTCCTCCTCTTCCAGTTCGACCAAACACGCATCACATCTATGGTAATTACATGCATGCCCCCAATCTATAGGTTGACCACAAGCCTCGCATTTCCATAGTTTTTGTTTAGACTTTTCTTTATATAATTCAGGATTTTTGTTAGCCAATTCTGCCATTTCAAAGAAGTCTTCTTCTTCGGCATCCATTTCGGCTTCGAATTTTTTATAACCTTCCATGACTTTCTCTGATTCTTCCTGTTCTTTTTTGTGGCAGTTCCAACAAGAATCCCAACGTAAAGTGTGATACTTTTGTCTACAAACTTGACATAATTTCATGTGCTTTTTTTCGTATAGAAAATGGCATTTTTTACATAGTGTTACAGTGTTGTTCATAGTCATGTATTCTTTACTTACCTCTTCTTTTGTCAGCACTCTCATTTCTTCTATTTTCTTAGGATTTTCTTTGACCCATATTTTCAAGTCGCCTTTTCTGACTTTATAGGGTTTAATCCCGGTTTCTTTTACATATGCATCTTCTATTTTGTTCGACATGAGGGAAAACCTCATATCACGATTCTTGACTGTATGGTGGAGGAGTAATTTCTCTGTCGATCTACACCATTCACAGCTATCTTTGAGTACTTCTTTTTTCTTCTCTTTCCACTGTTTTGTATGCCATGACTTGCTTGCCATAAAATCAATCTCATTCATTCGCTTTCTGGTTGTTCATCCAAGCATATGCAGCTTGCCCTGCACGCTTTAACGATTCTACATCATTCGGCTTTGACGTGTTGATACCACGCTTCTTAAGAAAGTTGGTTAATTTGAAACTTGGCCTATCATAAAAGAAATCACACGGCTCTGCATTGCGATACTTCAATGCAAATTCGTAAAGGGTTGTTCCGAATCCTTTGCGCTGGTAAGGCTGCATAATGTAGAAATCGTCAAACCATAGAAGTATCCCGTCTTCAAACGTCCTTATTGTTGTCGTAAGTATACCGATTGGGTTACCCTCATGAACCAACAAAAAGATTTTTGCATGCAATTTAGGATCTTTTAATTTGTATATTGAAGTGACACGCGTGTCTATTCCTTGTGTAACTGCCGAATAATGTCCCATATCGTCAACGACTTGTTGCAGTCTTTTTGGGCTGCTTTTATCAATAATATGTATCCCATCAGGCAGCCCTAATTGACATTTTGAATAGTGATAGCGAGCATAACCCATATTTTGATAATTTCGTCCACATCGAGAGCAAACATAAGGATATCCTATTGAAACATTTTTAAGTTCAATTAGTTTCTCTCCTGACGGATAAAGAAAATATATGTGATCTTCCATTAGCTTAGTTTTCTAATAATTGATTTAACCTTTCTTTGATGTCAGAAATCTGCCAATTATATTTGTAGATCGTGACCTCGCATAGCCCTTCTATTTAAATCTCCCTTTATGTACCACTTTGTATTAGTCCCCTGACTGGGATTTGAACCCAGAACCTCCCGGTTTCTAAAGCACCTACTGGTGATCAGCACAATGAATGTACTGTTCTACAGCCGGGCGCTCTACCATTGCTCATAAGTGCAAGAACCTAGGGTTCTCGCCCTTATCAACCCTGCGTTCCTAAGTGAAAAATATTACTCAGGTTTCTTTGGGGTTGATCCAGACCTTTCTTTTGAAAGAAAGGGATGAATTTTGAGCTATCAGGGGAACTCTATTACAATAATTTGTTATCGTATTTATATGTCTATTATATAAATCTTCGGAACCCTAGTTTTCAGTAATGAAGTACAAAATAGTTATTATATTTCTTCTGCTGACGTCAGTAGTGTTTGCATTTCCACAGCCTGTCGGGTATGTGAATGATTTTGCAAATATCCTGACTGACAAAAATTCATTGGAACAGGATTTGTCATTGTATGAAAAGAATACGACCATACAAATTGCAATAGTTACGATAGATTCTCTTCCGCAGGACCAGAACATATACACTTATTCTGTCGAGCTATTTCAGGCGTGGGGCATAGGCAAGAAGGGCGAGGACAACGGAATCCTTGTCCTGATCGTGAAGAACGGCACAACTGGCAACAGGTTGAAAATAGAATTAGGCTACGGAGTGCAGGGTTATATTACTGGTGCCGAATCCGGAAGGATACTGGACGCTGCGCTGCCTTCCTACACAGCTGGCGATTACCAGACAGTTGCGCAGATAATTGTTAGCGGCCTGAAAGACCAGCTGCAGAACTATCAGCCGGGAGTGCAACAAAATGAATTTACTTTGCCTTCAGCAATATCCATGATTGCCAGTAACTTCTACATAATAATTTTCCTGATTATCATCGTGTCGTCTGTGGCGTCCAGGAACAGGTGTCCTTACTGCTTGAAAGGAAAAATAAAGTGCGAAGGCGACTACTGCACCTGTGAGAATTGTGGCAAAAAATTCAAGAAGAAGAAACGCTACGCACCCATCATTATAGCAGGCGGATTTGGCGGCGGCGGGGGTGGCTTCGGAGGTTTCGGCGGCGGCGGGTCAGGCGGGGGCGGGGGCGGAAGATAAGTATGAAAGACTTTTGCCAGGTTTTGATAAGTGCAACAAGCAGGAAAGAGGCAAACAACCTATCAGATATGCTTGTGAGAGAAAAGCTTATTGCCGGCTCCCTAATTAAGAAAGGCCCTTCCCGCTATTGGTGGAAAGGCAAGATTGTTGAAAAGGACTATTATAATGTGGAGGCATTCTCCAGAATGAAACATAAGCAGAGAATCATAAATGAGGTCAAAAAAATCCACAGCGACGAATGCCCCATAATTGCATTTTTCAAGATGGACGGGAACAAAGAATTTCTGAAATGGATCGAAGAATCGGTCGAATAAGCATATTCTTACAACACAATGATTGTCATGAATAAAAATACAAAAACTTCTGCCGGTCTGACGGCTTTCGCAGAAGCTGAGCAGGAGATGAGGAAACGCTTCTCCCATGTGCCCATAGACACAAAATCCTTTCTTAGGCCGCTGAAGCGCTGCTCGCTGAAGGACTGTAAAGGCATCTGCTGCTACGACGGTGTATACCTGGAAAAGGGCGGGGACCGGGTTATTGAAAAAATCGTGGCCCGGGAGAGGGATTTTTTTAAAGACCTGGGACTGAATCTGCCTGACAAAGTGATAACAGAAGATCTGTGGCTGGACGGATCAGTGGAAAAGAAAACATCTGTGAGGCCGCGCGCCTTCTCCAAAAATGTTGTTGTCTATCCTGCCCATTTCAACGACACGGCCTGCGTATTTTTGAAGGAGGATGGCCAGTGTGGACTGCAGATGCTGGCAGAGACGCGGGGCCAGCATTCCTGGTATTACAAGCCCCTGGGCTGCTGGCTGCATCCAATCCACCTGGAATCAGAGGGCAAAGATTTGATTATACTGGAGGATGAAAAAACGGATTCCTGCCGCAGCGACGGCTATGTCGGCTACGTGACCTGCACGCCCTGCGGCTCCACTTACACAGGCGGCGCGCTGGCATACGAAGTGCTCAGGGAGGAGCTGAAATTTCTGGGAAAAATCCTCAACAGGAACCTGGTCAAAGAGATAAAAGAAGGCACAGGAAGATGATCAGTTTTTTGTTGACATAATGCTTTTTAACCTTTATGCACCATGTTGATTGTTATGGCAAAAACACAAAGCAAAACTCCGATGAACAAGTGGATCGTACCAGGAATAATTATTTTAGTTATACTGATAATCGTCGGCACTGTATGGGGCTCCTACAACTCGCTTGTAAGATTAAACCAGGACGTTGACAGGTCGTGGGCTGACGTTGAAGCCCAGTACCAGAGAAGAATAGACCTGATACCAAACCTCGTGAATACTGTGCAGAGCTACGCTGGCTTCGAGAAGGCTACGCTGACGCAGATAACACAGATAAGGTCGCAGTGGCAGACAGCTTTGCCAAACGAGCAGGTGCAATTGGCAAACCAGTTCGAGGGTGCGCTGTCAAAACTGCTGCTGGTGTCGGAAAATTATCCTGATCTCAAGGCAAGTGCCAATTTTATCTCTTTGCAGGACAGTCTGGCTGAGACGGAAAACATGGTTGCCGTCGCGCGCACGAGATATAACACCGCAGTAAGGGACTACAATTCAGTAGTGAAGGTATTTCCGTCGAATATCATAGCAGGCTGGTTCAGTTTTGTGGAGAGAGACTACTTCCAGGCTGTATTGGGAGCTGCAACCGCGCCAAAAGTCAACATCACGATACCGTAATCTGATTTTTCTATGTTTAGAAATAATTTTAACAAGATTTTTACCGGGTTTTTCGTCAATTTTTGCGAAAAATAGTGAACACTTCTCAAATATCTATTCTGAAGACGTGACTTTCTCAGAATAATAATCTTTATAATGGGTAGAAAATCATAGTTGAACAGCGGAAATGAAAAAAATTCATTTGCCACTATAAAAGTAAGGTAATTTTTATAACGAGCCCACAGATTTGACGCAAAAATTATGTGCCCCTTACTAAAGACAGACGACCCGCATGCAATTGACAATATCAAAGTGTTATAACTGCAAAAAAGCCCGCTTAGTAGACAGAGTGGGCGACAGGTGGGTGTGCTTTGCTTGCAAACAAAGAGCGGGCAAGGGCGTTCTCAAGCCTATAAACCAGTTCGTAAAGAATAACTGATTATTCTCAGCGGTTTTTCTCCCCGGATATTATTGGTCAAACCGTCGTTTTGCTCTGTTTTATGCTATTATTGTGTTATTACTGCCCAGTGCAAACCTTTTTAAGCGTTTGTTACTAAATAGAGGTTACAATTACAGCATATACGCATTACGAAGGGGTGTGAATGGCAAAAAGACAAAGTCTAGAGACGTACAAGATGGATCCTGATGTACTGGTAAGAGACCTTCTTACAATGAGGTTTGCATCGCCCAGCGACATAGAGACAAAAGAATATGATAGTAACGTTGACGCTTTTTTTAGCCTCATTAGAAACTACATAAAAACCGCGGTCGACAAAGCAAAGGCTTCTGGTAAGCGTGTCGAAGCATCTGATGTTGCTGACGCAATCGATATTGCGGAGAAAAAATATCTTTCCAAAGTTAACTACGATGGTAAAACATGAAAACAATTAAACGAATGACGGGCTGGCTGACGAAGGACGACATAACAAAGCTAGAGGAAGCCAGCAAAAGGGTGCTAAAGTATCCTAAGAATCCTGCTAAAAAGTACGAGTGCAATGATTGTAATTATACGTGGCTTTACAGCTCGATGAAATGCCCTGTTTGTTCTTCCACGAAGACGAAAATAGTCGGCTGAACTATTTATATTTGATCGTTAATTACAGATAATTATGATAGAATACAATTCCTCTGGAAAGAAAAAGATAACTAGTTTCTTAGATTTTGTTAGAAAAAACATGCCCCACAGATACCAGGTAATAGGAAGCCAGGAAGGATTACAATCAAAATCATACGTATCAACACCGGCTGCTCACAACGATTCGCCTGTTGCGGAAGCTATTGCAAAGGTGGAGGGAAAAGACAGCGTTTTCAATGTTAGTGCTGAAGAAATTTACAATACCCTTACCCAGGTAAAGGAAAGAGCAAAAGACCCTGGCTGGTATAGGAACCGTACATTCGAAGCCTATCTAAGACTTATAGGCACCAGTCTTAAGCAGACAGAACATAATGACGCTTATTTTACATTTTTAATACCCATGAGAACTGCTGCAAAGACAATAGCTGCCCGTCTCACGAAATCTGTGTCTGCTGAAAAATTTTTCAATTTACATGAAGCAGAAATAACCAAAATAATTGAAAATGCGGACGGCCTGAAAGATTTCCTGAACAGTTACAAAACCTCGTAACTACGTAAAAATCCTAAATCTTTTTATCGCAGAAATGAAATTTCTGCGGGAAATACTATATCCAGGAGGATATAGATATTTATATTGCGCGGCGCCATAACTCTTTCTTAGATATCATGTTGAAATATGTATATTACAATAGCCGGGAAAGAAGCTGCAAAAGGGGTAAAGACGCTGACTACAAGGTTCCTTCTGGAAATGATTTTGTCTGGCTTCTGATGGAAAAGCCCGGCGAAAAGGAAATAGCAAAGATCTGCAAGGACTTCAAGCTGCAGAAAAAGTATTTTGAGTTCTACAAAAACGAGAAGAGGTCGGCGCGCTACTCTGTGGATCCGCTTGTCTTTGTTTTCATGGACTACTACCTGGAAAATGAGATCATCAAAAACTCCCATATTCTGTTTATACTAAAGGAAAACGCCCTGATAATAGTCCTGCCTACTGTCACGGAATTTCATAACGAGCTTTTCGACAGGCTTGCAGAGACGATAGAAATGGGCAGGGTAAAAAACCTCGGTTATCTGATGTATCAGTTCATGCTCGACGACGTGAACGAGAATTATGACGTCCTGGACAAGGTCGACCATATGATTACAGAGCTGGACAAAAAAGTGATAAAAGGAAACAGCAACACGAGCATGCTGGACGTAGTAAAATTGAAAAGACGCATCCATATGATGGCGAGGCGCTTCTGGGGCTCGGCAAAGATAATTTTTGTGATAAAAAAAGGCCTGGGGCCGGTGAAAGTAGACACAGAAAATCTGCATCTCTTGGACGACGTCTACGATACCTATATGCACCAGGTCGACATTCTTGCATCCTACAAGGACATGCTAACGGATATACTTACAATACACACAACAAAAGCATCCAATGACCTGAATCTGATAATAAAGCGCCTGACAGCATTGACAGTAATATTGATGGTGCCTAACCTCATAGCCAGCATGTACGGAATGAACTTTGACGAAATACCCCTGCTGCACAACGGGTTCGGGTTTTTAATGTCGTTCCTAATGATGATGGCTTCCATCGTACTGCTCTACGCGTTCTTCCACCAGAAGAAGTGGATATAAACAGAAATTTACTTCTTTTTTTTGAAAATTAGTTGAAACGTCCAAAATAAACCTTTAAATGTCTTATCCTGTAAATATGTGAGTTGGCGGTCATAGCGGAGAGGCTAGACCCGGACTCGTTCCGAACCCGGAAGTGAATCTCTCCAGCGGCTTGATAAGTACTGACACAGATTGAAATTGCTTTGGCAATTTCTAGCGGTTTCGGGAACATCGGCACGCCGCTTACACTTAATATTGACAAAAATCAGGCTGTTTTCATTTTAAAAACAGTGCCCTGTTGTCAGCAAATGGTGAACAGATTGATCGGTATTAGCCCAAATACTTTTCTTGCGTTTTTATCTAATACGTCTAGTTAGGTGTCTCTATGAATCATATTTATAAAATTTCATTTCATGCTCGGTATGCCTCGGTGGTGTAGTACACCTTTCTTGGAAAGAAAGCTGTACCAAAGAACCACAGCAAATCAAGAAAGGCGTGCATAATGGTCTAGCATAGTGGCCTGTCACGCCGCTGACTCGGGTTCAAATCCCGACCGAGGCGCGGGTCCGTAGCTCAGTCTGGTAGTGAACTGACGCACTTCGTGCGTCATACGCCACTAGCATCGGCCTTTTATGCCCTGGTGACAGCTGGGATGCGCCTCAGGGTTAACAGGAACAAAGAAAGCCGGGTGTCGCGGGTTCGAATCCCGTCGGACCCATACAACTTTTCAGAAAAGTTGTATCAAAACAGAAGGAAAGTTGGCAAAAACGGAAGGAAGAAAAGATTGATCAAGAAAGAAAAATCAAAGGGAAAAATAATATTTGAAGATAAGGTCTGGAAGATCCCATGTTCTTTGGGGTTGATACAGACCTTTCTTTCGAGAAAGAAAGGGATTTGTAATGGTCAAAAAAATAAAAGAAGAAGAGAAGGAACTGGATATTTTTCGGAGCGGCCTTGTACCGAAGCATGAGCTGCTTAATGACACTGAGAAATCTGAGCTGTTAAAAAAATTGAACGTAAAACTCAGCCAGCTGCCAAGGATAAAGCACAGCGATGCAGCTGCCAAGATTCTTAATGCCAAGAGAAATGACATTGTAAAAGTCATAAGAACGTCGATGGTTGCTGGCGAATATTATTACTACAGGGTTGTTGTGTAATATGGAATTAAAAAACAGGGAAGAGACCAGGGACTTTGGTGCGATTTTGGACGCATACAAAAATTCTGTCAGCTTTGTGGACCACCAGATAAAGAGCTTCGACGAATTTTTGGACTTCCGCCTGCAAAAAATTATTGATGAAATCGGTGAAATCCAGCTGGAGACGCCGGAACTTGCTGAATTCAAGATAAAATTAGGCAAGGTAAGACTACCGCCACCGAGCGTGAAAGAGGCGGACGGAGCGACGAGATGCATAACACCAATGGAAGCGCGTATCCGGGATCTGACTTATTCTTCGCCAATAATGGTGGAAATGACTCCTGTAATAAATGGTGTGGAGCAGGAGCCGCAGGAAGTCAAATTGGGCGATTTGCCAATAATGCTAAAGTCAAAACTGTGTGCACTGAAGGGCATGGATGAAAACCAGCTGACAGACGTTGGTGAAGACCCTTGCGATCCTGGCGGCTATTTCATAATCAATGGCACTGAAAGAGTCATAGTAATGGTGGAAGAAGTCCTGCCTAACAGGCCAATAATAGAAAGAAAAGCCGATGTGGAAGCGGCAAGAATAAATTCCGAGGCGTCAGGTTTCGTGCAAAGACACCTCATAGAAAGAAAAGGCGGAATAGTTACCGTATCGTTCGCGAATTTGAAAAAACTGCCAGTTGTCGTCCTTCTAAGGGCGTTGGGCATGGAAAAGGACAAGGACATAATCGAGGCCATATCAACTGACAAGAGGCACATGCAGGAAATATACTTTAATTTGTATGAGTTTGACGTCAAAGACGTGGAAGATGCAAAGGAATACATTGGAAACAAACTGCGCATACCGCAAAAAGAGTACAGAGACAAGCGCGTGACGGATATATTGGACAAATACTTATTACCTCATCTGGGCCAGACAAAGAAAAACAGACTGGATAAGGCAATGTACCTGACAACTGTCGTAAGAAAAGTCCTGCAGCTCGGCGTGGAAAACATGCACGATCAGGATATTGATCACTATGCCAACAAAAGACTAAAACAAGTTGGTGGCTTCCTGGAAATTCTCTTCAGGTCAATATTACTAGGCAAATACGGGCTAGTTGCAAGAATCGTCTACTCCTATCAGAAATTGGTAAAAAGAGGAAAAATGCCTTCAATAAAATCCATTGTTGAATCTGACTACCTTACAAAGAGAATCATATCACACATGGCAACGGGCCAGTGGATAGGCGGACGCACAGGAGTTTGCCAACGCCTTGAACGAACAAATTACATGAGAACCGTGGCACACCTAAGAAATGTTATTTCACCGCTGTCATCTACGCAGGAGCATTTTGAAGCAAGGGCGCTGCACGCAACCCAGTGGGGCCGCCTTTGTGCAGAAGAGACGCCTGAAGGAGTGAACATAGGACTGAGGAAATATCTGGCGCTGTTTGCAATCATATCAGGAACCGGCGATGAAAGGGAAAATGCAATAGTTGACGACCTGTGCAAGAACATGAAATCTGATGAAGGCAATTACATATTCCTAAATGGAAGAATTCTTGGAAAAACAGACAAGCCTGTTGAGCTGGTCAATAGGCTGCGGCTGAAGAGACGCGCCGGCGCGTTGAATGTATCCACAGGGGTTGTTTTTGAAAGCCAGTTCAAAGAAGTTCATATTAATACCGATGCCGGCAGGCTGCAGAGGCCGATGATAATTGTTGAAAACGGCAAGTCAAAGCTAACAAAACAGCATATAGAAAAATTAGAAAAAGGTGAAGCCAACTGGGAAACGCTGATCAAGGATGGCGCGATAGAATACCTGGATGCTGAAGAAGAGGACAACATGCTTATTGCTTTGTATCCAGACGAGGTTACAAAGAACCATACGCATCTGGAGATAAACCCGGGCGTAATTCTCGGCGTGTCCGCATCACTGGTTCCATTTGCACCCCACAACAGAGGGGACAGAGTAAATTTCGGCGCCAAGATGTCTGGCCAGGCGCTAGGCTTGTTTGCAACAAATTACATGATGAGGACAGACACAAAATCGGACGTTCTTATTTATCCGCAGGTTCCTTTGGTAACGACAACTGTTACAGAAAAGCTGAACATGGACGATCATCCCCAGGGCCAGAACATAATTATTGCTGTCATGAGCTACAAGGGCTACAACATGGAAGATGGTATCGTCTTCAACAAGGCCACCATTGAGAGGGGATTAGGCCGCTCCTTCTTTTTTAGATCCTATGTGACTGAAGAAAAGAAATATTGGGGAATAGAAAAAGATGAAATAAAAATCCCTGACAAGTCCGTTAATGGTTACAGAACTGAAGAAGCGTACGCAAACCTGGAACAGGACGGCATTGTAAGCAGAGAAATTTCCGTCGTGTCGGGAGACGTGTTGATAGGCAAAGTTTCTCCGTTGAGGTTCTTTGGTCCTGTTGAAAGCTTCATGGTTGAAACAGAAAACAGAAGAGAAACTTCTGAAACAATAAGGCACGGCGAGGAAGGAATCATTGACAATGTTATAGTTACAGAAACGTCAAGCGGCAACAAGCTCATAAAAATAAATGTAAGAAGCGAAAGACAGCCTGAACTGGGCGACAAGTTTACAAGCAGGCACGGCCAGAAAGGTGTTATTGGAATAATTGTACCGGAAGAGGACATGCCATTCGCCGCCAACGGCATAACTCCTGATATAATATTGAACCCGCATGCGATACCAAGCAGAATGACAATAGGCCAGTTACTGGAAGTTGTGGCAGCCAAAGTTTCAGCATTGAAGGGCATACGACTCAATGCGTCCGCGTTTAACGAAGTCAGCGAAGAAACACTGAGAGACGCGTTAAAGAATGCGGGCTTTCGCGACGACGGAAAAGAAGCGTTGTACAACGGCATCACAGGAAAGAAACTGGAAGCTGAAATATTGATAGGCCCTTGTTTCTACCAGAAATTGCATCACATGGTTGCGAATAAGATACAGGCAAGGGCAAGAGGCCCTGTTACACTGCTGACAAAGCAGCCCACAGCCGGAAGGGCAAAGCAAGGTGGTCTGCGACTGGGAGAAATGGAGAAAGACTGCCTGATAGCACATGGAGCTGCTCTGCTTTTAAAAGAAAGATTTAGCAGCGACAAATACAAAGTGCCGATCTGTAGCAGCTGCGGACTCAATAAAGATAGAGCATGCAGAACTGTACGATCCGGACGGTTATCCAATAGATGCAGGCCTGACAGACCTACACCTGGGTGTGGTAGATCCTGGCTTGAGATGCAGAACGTGTGGCGGATCGATAGGTCAATGCCTGGGTCACTTTGGCTATTTAGAACTGATAAAGCCGGTTGTGCACCCGCTCTACGGAAAGAAAATATACATGATTCTACGTTCCATATGCAGAAAATGCTCTCGGCCGCTGGCAGAAGATGAAGACGTGGCAAATATGAAGAGCCCAATAAACGAATTGTACAAGAAAAAGAGACACACGTGCCCGCACTGCGGAGAAAAGCAGAAAGAAATGGAGTTCCAGAAACCTACTTCCTTCAGAGAAGGCAAAGTTGAACTGACAACAGAGGAAGTCAGGCAAAGGTTAGAAATGATGAGTGATGACGACGCAGCAAAGATGAAAATCAAAGGCGGAAGGCCTGAATGGTTTATACTGACAATACTTCCTGTACCACCTGTGACTGTCAGGCCAAGCATCACGTTGGAAACAGGGGAACGCAGCGAAGATGACCTGACGCACAAACTGGTCGACGTGGTAAGAATAAATGAAAGGCTGAGGAAGAATTTGGAAATAGGTGCGCCTGATTTCATAATAGCAGATATCTGGGAGCTGCTCCAGTACCACGTATCGACATTGATGAGCAATGAAATATCCACGCTGCCGCCGGCAAGGCACAGGTCAGGAAGAGCACTGAAAACATTGATGCAAAGATTGGGCAAGAAGGAAGGAAGATTCCGCGGCAACCTGTCAGGCAAGAGAGTAAACTTCTCAGCGCGTACTGTTATCTCGCCGGATCCTTACATATCGATAAATGAAATAGGTGTGCCAATGGAGATAGCAAAGGAACTGACAGTTCCGATAAAGGTCAACAAGAATAACATAGACGAACTGAAGAAAATAATATTGAACGGGTCTGATACGCATCCTGGTGCAAATTATGTGATAAGGCAGGACGGCATAAGAAAGAAGGTAACAAGTGAAAATAAAAAAGATATTGTCGAAGAAATAAATGCAGGCTATATTGTTGAAAGGCATCTTATGGATGGCGACATAACAATTATGAACAGGCAGCCAAGCTTGCACAGGATGTCAATGATGGCGCACAAGGCAAGGATCATGCCTTTCCGTACGATAAGGCTGAACCTGGCTGTTACAATACCTTATAACGCTGACTTCGACGGCGACGAGATGAACCTGCACGTTCCGCAAACAGAGGAAGCACAGACAGAAGCACAGATGCTCATGCTTGTTGAAAAAAATATAAGATCGCCAAGATATGGCCGCCCTATAATCGCATGCAAGCATGACCATATAACAGGATCCTATTTGCTGACAAAGGATGATACCAGATTCACCGCTGCAGAAGCGGCAAAAATGCTGTTCCTAATAGGCATAGAAGACTATCCGATAAAAGATGAATATTCGGGCAAGGAATTGCTGAGCTACATTCTTCCCAAGGACTTGAATGTGGAAATCAAAACGTCCACCGGAGAATACCTGCCTGAGTACGAATACGCAGTGATAAAGAACGGCGCGCTAAAGCGCGGAGTTATAGACGACAATGCTCTGGGTGAGAAGAAGGCAAAACTCATTGATGTTATAGAAAGAACCTACGGTCCTGATACAGCAGCAAAATTCATAGATAATTCAACAAGACTTGCCCTGGAAACTATTACCAATCACGGATTCAGCATAGCCATAAGCGACCTAGACCTGTCGACCCATGCAAAAAATAAGATAGAATCCGTAATAAGCGAATACCACAGCACTGCAAACAAAATGATAAAGGACTACAGGGCAGGCAAGCTTGAAAAAACATCTGGATTGTCATCAGAAACGACCCTGGAAAATAAAATACTGCAGATGGGTGGTATGGTCACCAATGAAGCAAGTGAAATTATTTCAAAAGACATGCCTATGAATTCTGTAGTAACAATGGCAATTACCGGAGCGAGGGGTTCGTTCGTAAATATTACGCAGATGTGCGGCCTGGTCGGCCAGGAATCGCTGGAAGGAGAACGTATCAGCAGAGGTTATGTCAACCGCACATTATCTCACTTTGAGCAGGGTGATATGAGCCTGACACCAAAAGGTTTCGTGAGCAACAACTACAGAAAAGGGCTTCATCCGTTTGAATTCTTTTTCGACGCTATGAACTCCCGAGAGAACCTCATGGACAAGTCATTACACACAAGGCATTCGGGATACATGGAACGTCGTCTTATCAATGCTTTGCAGGACCTGCGGGTGGAATACGACGGAACTGTAAGAGACAGCAAGAATCACATAATTCAGTTCGTTGCAGGAGAAGACGGAATAGACCCGGCCAAGAGCGATGCCGGTGAAGTTTCCATGGAAATGGCGGCGAGATTATGATAATACCAAAAAAAATACTGGATGATTTTGAAAATTACTGCAAGAAGAACGGCATAACAGGCAAGGAAAAAGACCAGAGATTTGAAACTCTAAAACAGCGCCTTGTCAAGTACATCTACGAACCAGGCGAAGCAATAGGCGTCGTGGCTGCACAGAGCATATCCGAGCCTGCTACGCAGATGACAATGAGATCCTATACATTGGCATCGCAGTCAGACCGTCTAAGGAAAGTTACACAAGGTCTTCCAAGGCTGATAGAGATCTTCGACGCAAGAAAGACATTCAAGAAGAACATGCTCATTTATCTCAAATCTGAATACAACACAAAGGACAAGGCAAAGGAAGTTGCCAACAATATAAAATCCATGAAACTGGGCGACATACTTGTAGCCGATTCGATAGACCTGATAAACATGCAGATCGAACTGGAGCTGGAAAGAGAAGACCATAAGGAGAAATTAAAGGCGCTCCTGGAAAAGTATGCAAAAGACGCCGAACTTTCATCTCGCGGCAGATTTGCCTATATCAAGCCGACGAAGAATACGGTAAAAGATTTGAGAAAGCTGAAAAACAAAATACTGAAGGTACACATAGAAGGCGTGAAGGGAATAGAAAATGTCATTGTCATAAAAGAAGGTGATGACTGGGTAATCCAGACGACTGGGTCAAACCTGAAAAAAGTTTTAGAGATGGATGAAATAGATGTAGCAAGGACAACAACCAATGACATTTATCAGGCGTATGATGTGCTGGGCGTGGAATCTGCAAGAAACGTTATATTACGGGAAGCGAAGCAGACCCTGGATGACCAGGGCCTGGACGTGGATGTCCGCCATCTTATATTACTGGCAGACATGATGACCGTTGACGGAACAATAAAGGATATAGGCCGATATGGATTGTCGGGCAAGAAAGCCTCCATATTGGCAAGAGCCAACTTTGAAGAGACAAAGAAGCACCTGGTAAATGCGTCATTCTACGGTGAAACCGATAATATGGACGGCATAATTGAAAACATAATAGTTGGCCAGATAGCACCAATAGGAACAGGCATGGTCAAGCTGGTAGTGGACGTGGAAAAACTAAAAGAGAGTATCAAGAAAAAAGAGTGATATAAATGGAAATAGTGACGAAACTACCAGATCAGAAACATGTATTAGGAACAAGACAAATAGTTAAGGGAATTAACGAAGGCAAGATAAAAAGAGTTATCGCCGCAAACAACTGCCCGGCTTCGCTTTTAGCAAAGATAAAGGATGTAAAAGTAGACAGGTTTGATGGCGATGAATCACAACTGGCCACAAAGTTGGGGAAGCCTTTTCCCATTGCAATGGTCGGATACTAAAAATAAAGTGAAAATATAATGAAATTAACATTGGATCAAAACACGCTGCAGTCAATGAATTTATTCCAATCGCTCACCGGCGCTCCTGTTGTGGACTGCATAACAGAAGATGATGAAATATATTTCGTTATCGGCGAGGGAAAATACGGCTTGACTGTGGGCAAGAACGGTGCGAAGATAAAGCACGCGGAACGCGTATTCAAGAAAAACATAAAAGTCTTTGAATACGCACCTACGCTGGAAGAGTTTGTAAAAAAGGTCATTCCCGATGTGCAGGAAATAAAAATCAATGGCAGTATTGTTTATGTCAAAGTAAAACCATCAGAGCGGGCAAGGACAATAGGCAAAGCCGGTAAGAACATCAAAATCATAAACAAATTCTTGCAGCGGCTTTTCAGCATCGAAGAGCTGAAGGTCAAGTAAATTGTCTATTTTAATATTTTACTCTTTTAATTAAAAGGGAATAAAAGCAGAAGAAAAATAATATTTGAAGACGAGGTTTGGAAGATCCCATGTTCTTTGGGGTTCTCCAAGACCTTTTCCTCAAAAGACAAGGTCTTTTGGGAACTCAGGGAAGCTTTGCTTTCCTAGAGTCTTTCAAGAAAGGGATTGGAAATGGCAGGCGAATTCGGAGCAAGAAAACTGAAAAAGGATAGAAAAAGATTCCGCTGGCGCGAGTTCAAGTACAGGTCAAGGGTACTTAAGCTGAAAAAGAGAAAGGACCCGCTTGAGGGCGCACCAATGGCAACGGGAATCGTATTAGAAAAACGTATCGTGGAGCAAAAGCAGCCCCACTCCGGACTTATTAAGTGCGTACGCGTGCGACTGATAAAAAATGGCAAGCAGGTAACAGCTCATGTCCCGCTAACAGGCGCAATAAATCATATTTCTGAACACGACCAAGTTGTCATAGCCGGCATGGGCGGGTCCCAGGGTGGCGCAGTGGGCAGCATGGCCGGTGTGAAATACAAGGTCACAAAAGTAAATAATATCGACCTGGAAATGATACGTACAGGAAAGAAACAAAAAACAGTTAGGTAAGTGAGAAGATGCCAAAAATAAAACAAGCAATAGAAACAAAACCAAGACCAAAAAAACAGGCAAAAAGAGCCGTCAAAAGGGAGAAGACTCAGTTCTCATTCAAACTTTTTGGCAAATGGGAACCTGCTGACATTACGAACAGCAGCATGCGCGGCTACATAAACATGGATCCAAGATTCATGCCGCGCAGCGCTGGTGCATTGAGGGGAAGATTTCACAAGTCAAAGATGCATATTGTCGAAAGACTGGCATTAAAATTGCTTGTTTCTGGTCACACAGGAAAGAAACACAAGCTTACGTCGGGCAAGTTTGGCGGCGGTTATGGCACTGTAACTTTAGCAGTTGAGAAGGCTCTGGAGATAATAGAAAGTAAAGAAAAGAAAAATCCCCTGGAAGTTCTTGCCCAGGCAATAGAAAATTCTGCACTGCGTGAAGAGGTTATTTCTTATCAGCGTGGAAGCATCATGGCGCGCGAAGCGGTGGTTACAAGCCCGCAAAGGCGCGTAGACAAAACACTGAGATATTTTGCCCAGGCAGCTTACCGCAAATCTTTCAACAAAAACAGGAGCCTGGCAGAGACGCTGGCCGATGAACTAATAGCCGCCTACAAAGGCTCTGCCGATTCTTTTGCAATAAAGGAAAAGGAAAGAATGGAACGTGAGGCGAGCGGAGCTCGCTAGGCGCAAGGTAAAAATAGTGATAAATGATGAGAGTGTTTTTATTTTATTGATTTGACGCATGTAGACATCTGTTTCTGCTGCCTTTTTATATAAGGATTTGACAAATAGAAACGTGGCCACTTTCCGTTTACAATGGTGTAAAAAATGGTAAAAGACAGGGTAGAAGAAATTGCTGAGCTCATGAAACAGCCGCAGCAAATCAGAAACATAGCCATAGCTGCGCACATCGACCACGGAAAGACAACACTAACAGACAACCTTGTTGCAGGAGCAGGCATGATGTCCGAACAGCTAGCAGGCCAGCAGCTGTTCACTGATTTCGACAAACAGGAGCAGGAAAGAGGAATAACAATTTTTGCCGCGAACGTTTCTATGATTCACGAGGTAGAAGATAAAAATTATCTAGTCAATCTCATAGACACGCCGGGACACGTAGATTTTGGAGGAGACGTGACAAGGGCAATGAGGGCGGTAGACGGCGCAATCATACTTACTGATGCAGTAGAAGGTGTGATGCCGCAAACAGAGACTGTGCTCAGACAGGCATTACGCGAAAGGGTAAAACCGATATTGTTCATCAACAAAGTCGATAGGTTAATAAGAGAATTAAAATTAACGCCGGAAAAGATGCAGGAAAGATTTATCCAAATAATTACCAATGTAAATCGCCTCATTCAAAAATATGCTGAAAAGGAATACGCAGAAAAATGGCTTGTGAAAGTCGATGACGGGTCTGTTGCTTTCGGTTCGGCATACAGAAAGTGGGCAATTTCTATACCTTACATGAAAAATCATAACATAACATTCAAGGAGATAATAGACGCAACCGAGCAGGGCAGAGATGATGACCTTGCGCAGCAAGTTTCTATTTACAAAGGCCCGCAAAGGGTGCAGATGGACGAGATACCAGCAGGAAACATAGTCGGCATAGTAGGACTAACAGACGCGTTCTCCGGCGAGACCGTCTGTGACGCAGAAAGAGAAATAGAGCCGTTCGAGGCGATAAAGCACATGTTCGAGCCTGTTGTAACAAAGAGCGTGGAATGCAAGGATCCAAAAGATCTGCCAAAACTGATTACATTTTTGCGCCAGGTAAGCAGGGAAGACCCCACATTGGCTGTGAAGATAAACGAGGAAACAGGTGAATATCTGATTTCCGGACTAGGTGAATTACATCTGGATGCAAAAGTTGAGCGGCCGCTGAAGGAAAAAGGCATTGAAGTAACTGCTTCACCGCCAATTGTCATTTACCGCGAAACTGTCCGTTCTGAAAGTCCTACGGTTGAAGGAAAATCTTCAAACAAACACAACAGGTTCTATTTGTCAGTGGAGCCGATAGAACCTGGTGTCTATGAGCAGATAGAAAAAGGTAACATATCTGAAAAAAATGTAAGAAAATATCTGAAGGACCTTGTGCCCAAATTAGTGGAAGCGGGCATGGCAAGGGACGAGGCAAAATCTTTACAGGAATTGCACAACAAATGCTCTCTTTTGGACGTGACAAAGGGAATACAGTATTTGAACGAGACAATGGAGCTGATAATCGACGCGTTCGACCAGGTAATAGACAGCGGCCCGCTCTGCAGAGAGCCGTGCTCTGCAATAAAGGTCATGCTGAGCGACGCGAAGCTGCACGAGGACGCTATTCACAGAGGTCCGGCACAGATCATACCTGCTATAAATGACGCATTGAAGGAAGCGATATTCCGTGCGAAACCAACGCTGCTTGAGCCTGTGCAGACAATAAGGATAGACACACCAGAAGAGACGATGAGCGAGGCAATGAATTTAGTGCAGAACAGAAGAGGCCAGGTTATGGATGTAAAAACAGAACTGGGCGCAGCTACAGTGCAGGCAAAACTACCTGTCGCAGAAATGTTCGGCTTCGAGGGGCAGCTGAAGTCGGCAACAGGCGGCAAGGGATTCTACTCGCTGATTGATGTAAACTTTGAAAAAATACCAGAAGACCTGAAGATGATGACGATACAGAAGATAAGAGAAAGAAAGGGATTGTCAAAGGAGCTTCCGCCTTTCTAAGACATTTAAAGCTTTGTTATTATAATTACTGTTGAGTGGTGACAATAATGCAGAAATACGTTACAAAGGCATTGGAATGGATTAAGGATCATCCAATAAAAACCTTAGCTTTGGGCAGCGTAGCTGGCAGTGTTATTGCATACATCACAAAAAAGAATTCAAAGCCCAACGCGCCCAGCGATGTAGAATTTGAATACGGCTTCGGAATGCCGGTAACATACCCGGATCTGTCAGATTCCGGTCAAAATCCAGCAGTATCACATGCACAATACGAATCAAGAAGGCTTATTGACGCAGCAGATCTCATAATAAATGAGAAAAGAGCTCAGAAAAAGAACGCTTAAAAAGATTAACTCGCAGTTTAATGGAAGGTATTAACAATTAAGATAATACTATAACGGCGTGTTTCTGGCTAACGAAACACGTCCGCAGAAGGCACTATCGGTGCTTTCTGAAATAACAATAACTCGGAGGTTATTAGATGGCAGACAAAAAACCGCACTTGAATTTAGTAACAATAGGGCACGTTGACCACGGAAAGTCAACTCTAGTAGGAAGACTGCTCTTCGATACAGGGGCTGTAAGAGACGAGCAGATGAGAAAGCTAAAAGAGCTTGCAAAAGAGCTGAAAAAGGAAACATTCGAATTTGCATTCGTCATGGACCGCCTTAAGGAAGAAAGAGAACGTGGAGTGACGATAGATATAATGCATCAGAGATTTGATACTGCAAAGTATTACTTCACAATCATAGATGCACCAGGTCACAGGGACTTCGTCAAGAACATGATTACGGGAACGTCCCAGGCTGATGGAGCTATCCTGGTTGTTTCTGCTAAAGATGGCATACAGGAGCAGACAAAGGAACACGCCTATCTTGCAAAAGTATTGGGCGTTGGCCAGATGATCGTCGCTGTCAATAAAATGGACGCGGTCGGTTATGGTGAAGCCAAGTACAAGGAAACAAAAGAATCTGTTGAAAAATTGCTCAGGGGTGTAGGCTACAAGGTTGAAGACATACCATTTGTGCCGACGTCAGGCTATCTAGGCGACAACGTTGCCAAAAAGTCTGAGAACATGCCGTGGTACAAAGGTCCGACACTCGTAGAAGCATTGGATACATTTAAGGTGCCTGACCAGCCGATAGACAAGCCGCTTCGCTTGCCAATACAGGATGTATATTCGATAACAGGAGTAGGCACAGTGCCTGTAGGCAGGGTGGAAACAGGAATACTGAAGGTCAACGACAAGGTTATCTTCGTGCCTTCTGGCGCACAGGGTGATGTCAAATCAATAGAAATGCACCACGAACAGGCTCCTGAAGCAAGGCCCGGCGACAATGTAGGCATAAACGTAAGAGGAGTTGGAAGGACCGACATAAAGCGTGGCGATGTTTTGTGCCATCCGAACAATGCGGCAAAGCCTGTGAAGGAATTCACCGCACAGATAATCGTATTGAACCATCCGTCTGTTATCAGCAAGGGTTACACACCTGTATTCCATGTACACACATCACAGGTCGCCTGCACTGTAATAGAGATATTGAAAAAGCTGGATCCAAAAACAGGAGCAGTTGTCCAGGAAAATCCTGATTTCATAAAAACAGGAGACGCGGCAATCATAAAAGTCAGGCCAACAAAACCGGTTGTAATAGAAAAGCAGTCGGAAATTCCGCAACTTGCAAGATTTGCGATAAGAGATATGGGTCAGACAGTTGCCGCAGGTATCTGCATAGACACGGTCGTTTAATCTTCTTTAGAAAAGAAGATTAATCAAGAAAACGGAATACGTCGAGGCCGCGAGTTCGAATCTCGCCGGGTCCA
>JAPLUZ010000020.1 GCA_026397375.1 Candidatus Aenigmatarchaeota archaeon
AGAAGTTTAATCAAGAAATAAAATAAGAAATAAAATAAGAAATAAAATAAGAAATAAAATAAGAAATAAAATAAGAAATAAAATAAGAAATAAAATTAATGGTGATAAAATGAAAGTTCAGATATTGGAAAAGTCCCAGATGAGAATAAAATTTTTGTTAGAGGACGCAACGCCAGCTTTTGCAAATGCGCTTCGCAGAACAATGAAGAGCGAAGTGCCGACCATGGCAATAGAAGATGTGGATATGGAAGAAAACACATCCGGCCTGTTTGACGAACTGGTCGCGCACCGATTAGGGCTGATAGCGCTTACCTTTGACAGGAAGATCTACAACATGAAGGAAGAGTGCAAGTGCGACGGCAAGGGATGCAGCCGCTGCCAGGTTGTTCTTGTGCTGGAAAAGCAGGGGCCGTGTACAGTAAAGGCCGGCGATATGAAGTCAACCGCTGATGACGTAATGGCGGTTGATCCTAATGTGCCAATAGTAGAGCTGCTGGAAGGACAGAAACTAAAATTTGAAGCTTTTGCACAACTGGGATTGGGAATAGATCATATAAAATGGCAGGCCGGTCATGTCGGCTACAAATACAAGCCCATGAAATTCAAGGGCGATTTGAAGGAGCTGCGCGAGATGGAAAACGACAAGCTGGACGACAGTGCATTCATATTTGATGTTGAAAGTGTTTCAGGATTATCAGCAAAAGAGATCATTGAAGCATCCATAGATGTGTTACAGGAACGCAGCAAGGAACTTGCCAGCGAGATCAAAAAAGTGGTAAAGTAGTCGCAACAAATTCTTTTAATCTTCATTAGAAAAGAAGATTAATCAAGAAATAAATTTGTTGCGGGGGTACCCAAGCATGGTCAAAGGGGCAGGACTTAAGTTCAGCTTAAGTTTTGAGTTCAAGGGAACTATGACATAAGAAATCCTGTGCGTTAGTCGCTGCGTGGGTTCAAATCCCTCCTCCCGCATTCGATTTTCTTTGGAAAAGAAAATCGAGTAAGAAAAAAGATAAAATCGAATAAGAAAAAAGATAAAATCAAATAAGAAAAAGGAAAGATAATAATTATGCCGCATCCAACAGGACCGACAAACCCTGCAGCCAGAAAACTGGCTCTGGATTTGAAAAAAACAAAGAACAAGGCTTACATAGAAATAGCCAGGCATATAGAAAAGTCAAAAAGGGCGAAGTCCGTTGTGAACATAAGCAAACTGGAAAAATTGTCAAAAAAATATAATACCTTTGTTGTGCCGGGTAAGGTTCTGGGTATCGGCCAGTTGACAAAATCAGTAAATGTTTATGCATTTTCCTTTTCCAAAGAGGCACAGATAAAGATAACAAAAGCCGGCGGCAAGGCGCTGCCCCTGAAGAATATTTTAAAGGACAAGGCAGAAGCAAAGATTGTTGTGTGATATTTATGAAAGTAATAGATGGAAAAAATGCTGTTCTGGGAAGACTGTCTTCAGCAACGGCAAAGCATCTGCTGGCTGGGGAAGAAGTAATTATCGTGAATGCGGAAAAGGCAATAATAACCGGCGGGGCAAAGGACATCAAGGAAAAATATTTAGAGCGCCGAAGGCGCGGATCACCGCAGCACGGACCTTTCTTTCCAAAACAGCCTGCTGCCATTGTGCGCAGGACAATAAGAGGCATGATACCCTACAAGACAAACAAGGGCAGAAAGGCAATGAAAGCACTGAGGGTCTACGCCGGCGTGCCTGAGGAACTGAAAGATGCAAAGATAGAGAGCATAGCAGTGAAGCAGATAAAAAGTGATTATATTCGCGTTGGCGATCTTGCAAAGATTTTAGGTGGGAAATAATTATGGAAGAACAAAAAGTAGAACAAAAAGTAGAACAAAAAGTGAAAAAGAAAAAAATAATTATAACCATAGGAACAAGAAAAAAAGCAGTAGCCCGCGCTGTAATTCGGGAAGGCAAGGGAGTTATAAGAATAAATTCCGTACTCATCGATCATGTACAGCCACGCTATGTAAATATGCGCATCCGCGAAGCATTAATGATAGCAGGCGACCTGGCAAACAACGTAAATATAGACGTGATTATAAAGGGCGGCGGAGTGTGGGGTCAGGCTGATGCAGCAAGAACAGCGATAGCCAATGCCCTGGTAAAATGGACAAAAAATGAAAAGCTTAAGAACATGTATACTGATTATGATCGTACGCTGCTCATAGCTGACGCCCGCAGAACAGAACCACACAAGCCGTCACGGTCGACGGCCGGTCCGCGCAGAACAAAGCAGCAGTCAAAGAGGTAAAAAGTATGGAAATGTCAGCTGGGGCGTATAAAAAATTTGACCTTTATACTCGTAGCTTCAGGCCAGTACAAGAAATCGCTACGGCTGATTATAGAAGCCTCTTAATAAAACTGTCTACGTATCATGCAGTTCAAAGAGGCAGCCAAAACATAGCTGAAGAAGACATGACTTATGCAGGAAGTGTAATTATTTAGTTGATTAATATGATAATACCAGTAAGATGCATGACTTGCGGCAAGCAGGTAGGCGGACTCTGGGACAACTACAAGCAAAGAGTGGAAGCGGGCGAGAGCCCGGCAAAGGTCATGGACGATCTGGGCCTGGAAAGATACTGCTGCAGAGCTTTATTTCTGACGCACAGAGACAACCTGAAGAAGGTAAGCAGATTCAGGGTTTAAGGACTTTTCTGCTATTTTATTTCTATGGACGTTGTCAAAACACTAAGGGAAAACAATATTGTTCCTAAAAAGGAATTTGACCAATACTTTTTGACAGACGAAAAAATAATTAATGAGGAGATAATGGCAGCTTCTCTGAGCAAAAATGATGTTGTTCTGGAAGTGGGTGCTGGAATAGGAAACATTACGGAGAAGATAGGCGAAAAGGCAAAGGTAATAGCCATAGAGAAAGACTATTCCTTCAGAAATGTTTTAAAAACTGTGAAAAATGCAAACGTCTTGTTGGGCGACGCACTGGAGATTTTAGAGTCGTTGAGGACCGTGGCTGAGAAAACAGGAAAGACGGAGTTCAACAAGATCATTTCCAACATACCCTACTCAATATCGCAGGATTTGCTGCTGGAATTTTTGCGGCACAGGTTTGACGTAGCTGTTTTGATTGTGCAGAAGGAATTTGCAGACAAACTGAAAGAAGATAAATTAGGAATGCTGATGAAAGAATGTGCAGAAGTAAAAGTAATCAAGCAGGTGCCGGCAGGCAAATTCTACCCCGTGGCGATTGACTCGACTATGGTTATAATAAAGCAAAAGAAAAAGATGGATGATAATTTCTGGCTATTCCTTACGGAAATTTACAAGAACAGAAACAAGGACACCAAAAAAATAATAAAAAATGCGCCTGCAAAGCTGGCTAAAAAGAAGATACACCAGCTGACTTTTGAAGAGGTAAAACTGTTATATGAACTAGGTAGAGATAAAGCAAAATCCTAAAAAAGTCAGAGCCTGCTGGATACGATTTTAGCAATGCAGAAAGTAGGTTAACAACCCCCAATATATAGGTTTCTGGGTACCGCAAAGGAATAAAGGGCGGAAGGCTTAAAAGCTATTTTCTGCAAATGAGATATGTGTAATCGCAGAAGTAGTGGTTAATATGTCCATACTAAATACGCTAACAGCAGAGCTCTATAACGAACATCCTGCAAAGGTTCAGGGCCTTCGTCATGAGGCAATGGATCCTACAAGTACGTATAAGACTGCAAAAATTTTTGGCAACCCTGACCCACGGCCGGCAAAGACAGCACTATACGACAAAAGCCTGCGCGGCACTGGTACACTTGCATATAATATCGACCCGCAGGACGTGAAAAGCGTTTATCCGGCAGAAGGCATGCAGCTGGAAAGGGAAATAGGTCCTTATCCGCTTATAGGCATAAATCCGGATATGCTGAAAATAAAGGACGAAGATTTCAGGAGTTCTGTTCTCCATCATGAGAAAGGTCACAGTGCCCAGCCGGGAAAGATGAAATTAAAGACAATACACGCGTTCACGGACTATGGGCTTGTCCCGCTCGGCTTGATGCTCATAGAGGGCGGAGTCGAATGGGCGCTGGAGAGAAGAGGAATAAAGTCGCCAACAAGTTATTGGGACAAGACATCAAGGATAAAACAACCTTACAGCATATACCGGGATTTTGTTCGCGAGCTTGATGAAAAACAGCCCGGCATAATGAGGCAAATCTACAGAGTAGCTTCCAGGGCGAGTCC
>JAPLUZ010000052.1 GCA_026397375.1 Candidatus Aenigmatarchaeota archaeon
GACTACTTCAATTTCAATGTCAATTTTATCTATTGGAGACAACGCTTGGACAGTAACTCTGGCAGGTTCTTCTCCTCTCTTGAAATATTCACGATAGACTTCATTCATCGCGTTAAAATCTTTTTTGACATTTTTCATATAAATTACAACTTTGACAATATTGTCCATGGAGGAGCCTGACGATTCCAGAAGGAATTTTATATTTTTCAAGGCTTGTCTTGTTTGTTTGCGTATATTTCCGCCAAGAATTTTATGTAATTTTAAATCTGCGGATAACTGGCTTGAGAGGAATATAAAATTTCCCGCCTTTACCGCATGATTAAACGGGCTTGGAGGAGCAGCAATTCCCTTGATCTTGATTATTTCTTTTTTCATATGCAAATAATACTTGACAGATCTAATATAAATTTCCCGGAATTTCACTTAATTAAGAAATAAATGCATGCGCAACCAAGGAAATGGCAGCAGCATCTTTGTATTGGAAGAGTGATTTATATGAAGTACATACCTGAGAAACTGTGGAAAAAAATAATGAAGACTGTGCCCAGGGTTGTCGTCGACGGCGTTGTGATGAAAGACAATAAAGTGCTTCTTTTGCACAGGAAGTTTCCTCCTTATCTTGACCACGACGTCCTGCCTGGCGGGTTTGTCGAATACGGCGAGACAGCGGAAAAAGCTGTTGTCCGTGAAGTATGGGAGGAAACAGGCCTAAGAACAAAGGTTGTAGGGCTTTCCGGCGTTTATTCCGATCCAAAGAGGGATCCGAGGGGACATCTTGTTACAGTTGCATTTTTGCTTTCTGTTACAGGCGGCAAAATAAGGGAGAGCAGCGAAACAAAGAACATAAGGTTCTTTTCAATAAACAAACTCCCGAAGAAAATGGGATTTGACCACACGCAGATCGTGAAAGACGCTTTAAAGCTTTCCAGCTCAAAGAAGTGATAATTATGCCAGTGAAAAATCCAGAGAGGGAGATGCAGGCAAAATATGTGCAATACCAGGTGCTGAGGCAGCAGCTTCAGGCATACGCCGAGGAAAGGAACGTAATAGAGCAGAGATTGCAAGAGTTAAACATGACAATAGACGCATTGCATAAATTAGAGGATGTGAAAAGCACAAACGAGATGTGGTCAACGCTCGGCAGCGGCACGTTCATCATGTCCGATATCAAGGACACAGAAAAGGTCCTCATAAGCCTGGGTGCCGGCGTCGTGTCAAAGGAGAAAAAGGAAAGGGCAATAGAAATCCTGCAGGGACGCATGGAGGAAATAAACACCTTCGGCGCGCAGGTCGTCGGCGAAATGAACAAGATGGCCAGCCAATTGCATGCGCTGGAAAAGGACCTCGAAAAGCTTTCCCACGAAGCTCAAAACAAGTAGTATCGTTTAATTCTGATTTTCGTTTGTCTGATTTTCTGCAATCAATTTTTAAACTATCTTAAACAATAAAAATTAGGTATTTTTATGTTCGGCTCACTGAAGAAAAAACTGAAAGAATTGCTTGGGAAAAAGGAGTATGCAGAGATAAAGGACGTCGCAGAGCAAAAGCAAGGACAAGCAGCGCCTGCAATAGAAGAAAACCCGATAATAGAAGAGCCTGCAATAGAAGAAAAGCCGATAATAGAAGAAAAGTCGAAGGAAGGAAAACTTGCAGAAAAAGCCATTGACAAGGATATAGCTATTTCTCAGAGGATCGAGGAAGAATCCCAACACATAATAGAAAAAGAAATACAGCTGCAGGAAGAGCTGAAACCGCTGGCAGACCACCCGGTGAAAAAAGAGCCTGACCACATAAGGCAGGTCATAGATCAGAAGCTGGGAGAAATGCCTAAGGTGGAAAAGGAGAATACAGATTTAGAAAAAATAATTGAGGAAGCAAAACCAGATGAAAAGGAAATAGAAAAGGCAAGGCGGGAAATGTACGGAGAAGAAACGGCTCCGGCGACGGATGTTAGCGAGGAAAGAGAGGAAGAGACTAACCCCATATCTGTTCAGGAGGAAGACGAAAGGAAAAAAGGATTATTCACAAGGCTGTTCGAGAAATCAATAACAGAAGAGGAAGCAGGCAAGATCCTGAGGGAATTGCAGATAGTTCTCCTGGAAAATGACGTTGCAATGGAAGTGGCGGAAAAGATATGCAACGACGTGAAAGCTGTCATGTTAAACAAGAGCGTAAAAAGAGGAAAGGTAAACGAAACGATAGAAGACGCGCTCCGCGCTGCAATGTTAGACGTAATGAAGCAGGAAGACATAGACATAAAGAGCCTGATAGAGAAAAAAGAAGGCGTATTCACAATAATGTTTCTTGGATTCAACGGAACAGGAAAAACCACAACCTTGGCAAAGTTCGCAAAGAAGTTCTCTGACTATAAACCAGTAGTCGCGGCAGCTGACACGTTCCGAGCAGCTTCTATAGAGCAATTAGAAGAGCATGCGAAGCGGGTCGGATTCCGTTTGGTAAAGCACCAGTACGGTTCAGACAGTGCTGCAGTAATATTCGATGCAAAAAAGGCAGCAGAAGCCACAGGAAGCAAATTAGTTCTTGCTGACACAGCCGGCCGTTCTCACAGCAACATAAATCTCATGGACGAGCTGAAGAAAATAGTGCGCGTAAACACCCCAGACCTGAAAATACTCATACTGGACGCAGTAACGGGCAATGATATCTATGATCAGAGCAAATTGTTCAACGATGCAGTTGGTGTTGACGCCATAATTCTCACAAAAACAGACGTTTACGAGAAAGGAGGCGCAGCGCTGTCAGCCGCGTATACAATAAAGAAGCCTATTCTGTATTTAGGAGTCGGCCAGGAATACGACGATTTGAAAGAGTCCAAACCCGACGAAATAGTGAAGAACCTGCTGGAATGATTTATAGTGAAACCAGTTTAATATATCCATATTATTTACTGGTTTCACATACATGGTAAAGCAAAGCTTTACCTGTATAGGAGAAT
>JAPLUZ010000064.1 GCA_026397375.1 Candidatus Aenigmatarchaeota archaeon
TTTATTTCTTATTTTATTTCTTATTTTATTTCTTATTTTATTTCTTATTTTATTTCTTGATTAAACTTCTTTCTAAGAAGTTTACACTCTTCTACCGCGTCTTCCACCCTTCTTTCTCATGCTATCGTGTGAAACAGGCGTGACGTCTTCTATCTGGCCTATGCGAAAGCCGGCCCTTGCCAATGCCCTTATAGCTGGCTGTGCGCCCTGGCCTGGGATGCGTGACTTGTTTCCGCCTGGCGCGCGTATTCTTATGTGAATATTAGTTATGCCGTAGGCCTGTGCCTTTTCAGCAGCTTTTCTTGCTGCCTTCATCGCAGTGAACGGTTTTCCCTTGTTCATGTCCCTGTCTGTTGTCATGCCGCCTGACGCGAAAGCTATTGTCTCTGCGCCTGTTATGTCAGTGACATGAATAATTGTATTGTTCATTGACGAATATATGTGGGCTATACCCCATCTTTCTTTAGGCATGTTCAAGACCTCTTTCTTCATTTAATTCTGATAGTTTTTCAAATTTTGATAGTTTTTTAGTATGATACGATATCCATAGCGTGTGATAAATCACTCCCCTAGTTATTCCATATAAACCAAAACATTCTGGGCTATATTCGGTAAGTTTTTCGGCTATTACTTTATCAACCATCTGCAATCTTTCTGAATTCAGTCTTTCAAATTCTTCTTTATGATGTTCTAGTCTTTCTCTGTGATGCATTTTTCTTCCATCTATTTCTGAAGGAGAGTATGATAACGATGTATTCATTTTTTATTCACCTTTACCTTTCTTTACCTCTTCCTTGATCATCTTTGCTGCCAGAGCCTGGTTCAGCGCTATTTCCCCTTCTTCTCCCCTTCTCACAATATAAGACGGCCACATTATCTTCGTTCCGCCTACTATCACGTGGCCATGAACTATCAGTTGCCTTGCGTGCCTCTGCGTGTTGGCGAGGCCTTTCTTGTAAACTATCGTCTGTAATCTTCTTGATAAAATGTCTTCCAGTTTTATGCTCAGTACGTCATCCAGGCGGCTACAATTCATTCCCATCTTGTTCAGCTTTTCGTACATCTCTTTTTCCTTCTTTTCATTCTTTTTAGCCTGTAGTTCTCTTGCACGTCGGCGGAATTCTCTCAGTATCGACTCGGAGCGCCAGATCTCATGCTTCCTTCGCAGGCCAAAATCCTGTAGAACTTTTCTCTCGCTTTCCAGTTCTCGCTTGTCCCATGGTTTTTTAGGAGTTTCGTATTTCTTCCTTTGTTTTTTTGGATGTCCAATTTATTATCACTTCTTCTCCTTTGCCGGTGCAGTTGCTGCTGGCTTTGCAGCAGCCATTATCCTTTTCTTTGACACGCCTACGGTCTTTGACGTTCTGAAGGACGACCGTGTGCGCTGGCCACGTGCCGGCTGACCCAGTTCGTGCCTTACGCCCTTGTAAGCGCGTATCTTCTTGAGCATGTTTATGTCTTCTCTTTTCTTCAGATCAAGATTAGCCATGGTAATGTGCATGTCCGTGCCCGTCTCCACGTCTTTTCTCCTGTTCAATAGCCAAGGATAGGTCTTTGGATTCGTTATAAAGCCTTCCAGCTGTTTTATTTCCTGCTCGGTCATTGTGCCTACTTTCTTGTCTTTGTCTATCCCGGTAGTTGTATAAACAGCATTGGAGAACATAAAACTGATGCCCTTTATCTTCCTCAGTGCCCTTCTAACAGGCAGATTGCCGTCTATATCAGTAGACATAATTCTTACTATCCTGCGGATGTTCTCTTTATTGTCTTGTTTTGGTTTGTCCATATTCATGTCACGCTAAATTTGATCTATTCTATCTAAGGAACAAAGAATTTAAACTTTATAAATCGCGAAAAGATATCTTTGGTATGCTAAAAGTCAGGGATGTAATGACGAAAAAACCCATAACCCTTCGGCAAAACGACACTTTAAAGGATGCACTAAAGGTGCTGTCCAAGAACAGAATAACCGGTTGCCCCGTTGTCGACACTAAAAACAAGCTGGTCGGAGTCGTCGGGCAGACAGATATCATAAAACTGGTCGACGTTTACGGCAAGATAAACAAAGGTAAAGAATTTACAGCCTTTATCTCTTCTTTCATAAAGGGAAAGGCTCTGGATATCAAAAAAATACACAATATTCCTGTAAAGAATTTTTGCAATAAGAAGCCAATAACAATAGACCACGACAGCAGGCTCTATGAAGCAGCCAGGATCATGAACAAGCACGACGTGGAAAGGCTGCCTGTCCTAAAGGATAAGAAATTGGTCGGAATTGTCTCAAGAAGCGACATAATAAAGACGCTGGACAAGATTGACTAGTAAGATAAATTTATTTGTTCTATTAATTGCTTTGTCAAAGAAGCAGATCCCGATCTTTACCCTTACTTTTGCTTTGTAACCCATTTTATGTTTCTTGGATCCCTGTGAAGCTTGAGCATGCTCTTCTGGCATTTTTTAGAGTCAAAGTGCAGCAGTTTGCCGTCATTTTTTATTACAGTCATGCCAGTGCCCTGCTCTATCTGTTTGCTGCAAAATGAACACTTCGGCATTAATTAACACCTAAACCTTTCTTTATTTCTCCTATTGTTTTACCTTTATAATCCTCAAAGCTCCCGCCTACTCCATGTCCGTCCGATACTAACGATCCGTCTGCCCTTTCCGCGTAATGTTCGTAGATTGATCCAAAATGTTGCCCAAAATGTACCTGAACTCTACCAGCCAGGGTTATGGTTTCAACATGGTATGGTCTCCAATTTTCAGTTACAAGTGGAAACCTAAGCATATCAAACATGTTTTTATCGCCTACCGTAGCTGCCGGACGACTCCATCTCCGTCTCCTTCAGCATCAGAATGTCGCCCATCCTTACAGGGCCTATGACATTTCTCGTAAGAATCTTTCCCTTGTCCCTGCCGTCTGTTACACGGCATTTTACCCGCATAACTCCCTTAGTGCCTTCCCTACCTAAAACAGCTATAACTTCTGCAGGTGTTGCGTCATCTGCCATGATTATTCACTCTTTAAATTTTCCAATTTCTTTTTTGCGTCGCCCAAGTCAACAATTGCTATTGCAGCTGACGAGACGTCCAGTCCTGCAGCCCTGCCAAGTTCATTCTTGCTTGGTACCTTAAACAAGGGTATTTTTTTTTCATCGCACAGAGGAGTCAAATGCATTATTATCTCAGGCGGATCAATGTCCTCAGCCACGATAACTGCCTTTGCGATTCCTCTTTCTATAGCTTTTGTCGCCTCATTAAGGCCCTTTCTTATTTTTCCAGTTTCCCTAGAAATCTCGACTAATTCCAATTGAAGGTAAAGTGCAAATGCAGGAATGAGCAGGTAATATTCAACAAGGCGTCGATGGTTGTCAAATGCCTGGTCTGCGGCGCCGTATTAGCCGAGCCGACAGGCGGCCTGGCCCGGATAAATTTCGACTACGAAGAAGTTGAAAGCTAAAAAGGTGAGCAAGTGCCTGGAAGAGCATTTGAAACTTTCTTTGATGAATCTTATCGTAAACTTAGTAATATGACCACGCCCGAATGCCAGCAGGTTCTTTCACAATACGAATTGCGACATGGAAATTTCCTAAGACTGGCTGCCCTGATCTTTCTTGACAATGATAAGCTCTGGGGAGAATATCTCGCTGCAAAAGAGATTGTTAAAGAAAGACAAAAACAGGCCTATAGTGTAGCCTAAGTCGCCGCTTAAATTCTTGTTTATTAAATTATCAAAGAACAGATTTTCATTAGTAAAGGTGATTACAATCGTAAAAAAACGCGGCCTTCCGATGTCGGGCGAACTGGTGTTCTGCAAGATTACCAAAATCAATCCTAATTCAGCTTTCGTTCGCCTGGAGGAATACGACAAGGAAGGCATGGTCCACATATCCGAGGTAAGCAGTGGCTGGGTCCGTGACATAAGAAGTTTCATAAAACTCGGCCAGACAGTCGTAGCCAAGGTAATGAACGTGGACGACCGGGGCATATCCTTGTCAATAAAGCGCGTCGACAAAAAGCAGGAAAACGACAAAATAAAGGAGTATAAATTAAACCAGCGTGCCGAGAAAATGTTGGAGATGGCTGCAAAAAAGCTGGGCAAAACCTTGGACAATGCCTACGACGAGGTCGGCTATCTTTTGCAGGAAAAGTTCGGCACCATCTACGACGGATTCAAAGCCGCAGTGGACAATCCGCAGGCGCTGAAAAGAAGGGGCGTGCCCGACGCCTGGATCACCGTGCTTGCCGAAATAGCAGAAAAGAACATAGAAGTCAAGGAATTTGAATTCTCTGCCAAAGTTATCATAAAGACTAACAAGCCTAATGGCATTAGCATAATAAAGTCTGTCCTGTCTGGTATGGAGAAATCCGGCCTTGAGGTTCACTACATAGCAGCGCCCAATTATCTCATAAAATACAGGACAAAGCAGGCCAAGAAGGGTGAAAAAGACCTTACAGAAAAACTGGAAAAGGCAATAAGTGCCGTCAAGAGCGATGCAGAAATAAAATACGAAATAAGTGCATAGTATGATGATAAAAAAGTGCAAATGCGGCTACACCCTGCATGATAAATGTAAAAAATGCGGCCTTACGCATACCGCGCATCCGCCCAAGTTCTCTGCTTCTGACAAGTATGCAAAATATCGTAGGTTAGCAAGATCAAACGCTCAATAGAATTCTTTTTATATACTGCCGCAGATTATGATAGTAATATTCTCGTAATTGGAAGGCTGTCCATTTCTTTGGGACCTTTCAAAAAGGGAAGTTGATACAAGAAGAAACCGTAGGTGTCTTTTGTTATGGAGACGCAGATAAAAATTTTGGAAAAAATAAAGATGAAGAACCCCGTTCTCGTCGAGGGCCTGCCCGGCATAGGCAACGTAGGCCGCGTCGCAGCCGGCTATCTTGTATCTGAACTGAAAATGAGAAAGTTTGCAGAATTATATTCGCCGCATTTCCTTCCGTTGGTGATATTGCAGAACGACTCTGTTGCACATATGCTGAAATGCGAGTTTTATTATGCCCGGGTCAAAGGCAGTGATATTATCATTCTAACCGGCGACACGCAGAGCATCTCGCCTGAAGGCCACTACGACGTCTGTGATAAGATTCTGGACCTTGCAGAAAAGCTGGGTGTCAAGGAAATAATAACCCTGGGCGGCTTTGCCGAAGGCCAGGAAGTAACAGAGCCCCGTGTCATAGGCGCCGTAAACGATAAAAAACTGCTTAAAAAATACGACAAACTGGATATTGATTTCAGCCAGGAGCATCCGGTAGGAACAATTGTTGGCGCAAGCGGCCTGCTTTTAGGAATGAGCAGAACCAGGAATATAGATGCCCTGTGCCTCATGGGCGAGACCTTCGGTTTACCGCTAATGACAGACCCCAAGGCAGCTGACAAGATACTTCACATACTTACAAAAGTACTTGGAATAAAAGTAGACCTCTCCCGCCTGGAGAAGACAATAGGAGAGATGGAAGAGCGCATAAAGAGGACCGATAAAATACACAAGAAAATGATGCAGGAACTGTCAAAGCCCCAGCAGCAAGGCGGCGGCGAAGACGTCAAATACATTGGCTAGGTTTAACCTTTAAAAGTTTGACTTCTAATGAAGTAATCTGTGATATTGACATGTTTTTTTACGATGAACTGACTAGGTTCGAGAAGACCAGGATCATATCTGCCCGTGCATTGCAGATATCCATGGGCGCACCTATTTTGATAAAGACGAATTTGAACAGCCCAAAGGACATCGCGGCTTTGGAATTTGAAAAGAATGTTCTGCCTATAACTGTGAAAAGGGAAATACCTAAACGTCACTGATTTCTGATACTTATGCCAGGAAAATTACTAGTTCCAAGAGAAAAATATCTTACAGCAGGAGTACACATAGGAATGACAGCCCACACTGCTGACATGAAAAGGTTCATCTACAAGGTCCGTCCTAACGGTTTAGCAGTATTGAACGTCGGCATGCTGGACAAGAGAATAGCCTTTACAGCAAACTTTCTATCCGATAAAAAGAGCATACTTATTGTATCCCGCAAGGACAATGGTCATGCAGCTGCAAAGAAGTTCTCGGAGGTCATTGGCGGCCGTTCTATTGTGAAGAGATTCATGCCTGGCTCCCTGACAAATCCTACCTACAAAAATTTCTTTGAGCCCGATGTTATTATAGTTACAGACCCGGCTGTTGATAAGCAGGCCATAAAGGAAGCCGTGCAAATGAGGATACCGATAATAGGCATGGCAGATACTTTTAATCAGACATCCTATATTGATATTATTTTGCCGTGCAACAACAAGGGTAAGAAAAGCCTTGCCCTTATCTTCTGGCTCATGGCAAAGCTCATCAAAGAAAAGCGCGGCGAAGAATTTAAGTTGCATCCGGAAGATTTCGGCTACGAGTAAAGAAATACATATTCTAGTAGGCGAGCTTGGAAAAATTCTCAAGTCCTTTTAATTCTTCCGGATGTGTTGCCAAGTGATATACAATCTGCCCCGCACAAAGACCTATACCTAAATATGTAATGTATATCAAAGTTCTAAGATAACTTCGTGCCTGCTTTTTCTCTTCAGGGCTCATTTCTTCGAAACTGGCTTTGATCCTGTCAAAATCTTTATTTGAAAATTCCATTTGAATTACCTGTAGTTATGTGCCTTCTCCAGTTCTTCCATTATTTTATTTTTCTCTTTTTTGATCTTGCTTCTTTTTCTCGTTACATAGAAAAACAGGGCGGCCGCTATTATTATCAGTGCAACGCCAATTATCAGGTTCGTGTCGTAGACAACGGTTGTCTCGGCTAAAGGAGCCGTACCTGCCACTGCCTTTGCCTCCTGCACAGCAAAATTAGAAGACCGGAATTCAACAAACAATGTCTCGTACGCGCCAATAATAAATGCGACTGTCGCTATGCCCAGCGTAATAATCCACGTATAATAGGGCTTGAAGAATTTCTCGCCCTTCTGCGTGAGCGAATAGTAGACCCACTTGTTCGTGCTCTCGTTCCTTTTGACAACATTGCTTTTTTCCAATATCTCCATGTGTTCAGTTATTGTCGTCACATGCTTGTTTAACAGCTTGGACAGCTCACTGGACGTATACGGTCTCTTTGCCAAATGCTTCAATATTTCTTGTCTTGTCTGCGTGCCCAGCGCCTTCAGCGTAGGCTTGTCAATGACTTCTTCCATATTAACTAATAGAATTCGATGCGTTTTAAAGTTTTTCCATTTGTTAGGGTGAACAATTATAGTGAAACCAGTAAATAATCTGGACATATTAAACTGGTTTCACATATAGTGCACAAGGAAGTAATATCCTAAATCTTTCCTTGTAGCACTATAAGGAGAAAGGCGTTCTGCTTTTTCAATTACAAATCCTTTATAACGACCTTGCAAGGCGTCGGCAGTTTGTACGAAGCCTGCTTGAGCGCATCCTTGACAACCCTTATGCTGCCACTGTTGACACGTACCTCTATTATTTCCTGCCCTGCGTAGACTATTGCTGCTGTGCCTATCGGTTTGCCGAAAGACTGCCTCATGCCTGACTGGAAACGGTCTGCTCCTGCTCCAGTAGCCATTGCATTCTCCCTTATGACCTGATGTGGAAACACGCGGATTTTCATGAAAAAGCCCGTGCCCTTGCCCAGGTTTTTTTCCAATATTTGCACAGCCGAAACCCTTGCTGATTCCAAAGAATTATGTCTTATCTGTACGCTTCTTTCTGCTACAAGATAAATGGCTTTTTCATAAGCTGCTTTCTGGCCCATCTCAAACTCAGTTATCTTTGGCTTTGGAACCCCCTTAACATAGCCTTTTTTAGGTACACGAATGCTTTGACGAGTATATGGCCGTTGATGATTTCTATAACATCTACCAGGTCTCAATCCCATAAAATCACGTCTTTATTCATTAATACGCAATATTTAAAAGCCTAGAATTTCTTGTGCCTGCTTGAGAATTTCACCAACAAAGGCGTTACAAGAATGCTCAGTATCACAAACGACATAACTATTGTATACAACTGGTTGGTTATCATGCCTGCGGCCAATCCTATTTGCGCAAGTATTATGGAATATTCGCCCCTAGGCACCATCGAGACCCCGGCAAGCAGCTGTTCCCGCTTGTCAAAATGAAGGAACTTTGTGAAATATCCAACACCAATGATCTTTGTGATGGCGCCGGCAGCAAGCAGCAGGATTATCATCCCCGCTGTCGTCGACAATGTGGTCAGATCGAACATTACAGCCGAATACGCAAAGAAAAGCGGTATGAAAAACCCGTAGCCTATTATTTTTATTTTTGGAAGTATGATGTTCTCAGTCATGCGGGATTTGCTCATTGCCACTCCTGCAAGAAATGCACCGGTCACGCCGGCTATGCCCACTTCTTCGCTTATGAAAGAGACTATAAACACGATAACCAGCGGTATGGAAATCATTATTTGCTCATCCCGCATGAATTTGAAGAAATCCAAAAATTTAGATACAGCTTTTGATCCCACAGTTGTAACGACGAGGAAGAATCCGACAACAGCAAAGAACAGTGCAACGACTGTCCATATTTGTATAATGCCGTAGGTCAGATACGAAACAAATAGCGACAGCGCAAGTATTGCTATGACCTCGTCGGCCATGTTCACAGCTAAAACCAGCTCGTAAACCCTTGTTTTCACCTCGCCTATATCAGTGAGGGAGCGCAGCGTTATTGCCGTGCTCGTTGACAGCATTGCCACGCCCAAAAGCAGTCCGACGTTAAAGCTGTGAAACATCATCCAGCCTATGGCAAAGCCCGCTACGAATGACAGGCCATCAGCTATGAGTGCTATCACGCTGCCCTTGTACGCATCCTTCTTCACGCTGTCAAAGTTCGTGTTCAGCCCGAGGATGAACAGCAAAAACAGCAGGCCAAACGTTGTCAGTTGGTTCAAAAATGGGTCCGGCCTTACGATGAGCAATATGGGACCTAAAAGTATACCAGCCAGAACCTCGCCTATCAGTGAGGAAACGCCCGCCCTTTCTGCTATCTCGCCAAATATCTTTGCAACCAGCAGTATCAGTGCTATATCAAGAAGCAGAATTATCTCCAATGCCATAAAACCACGTAATTACTTTCTTATCTAATTATGATATAAAGATTTATCATTTCAATAGGAAAGAAGGTTGATACATGGTATACCACTATTTTCAAATAGTGGTTGTGGTATGCCTGTATAACACAATCCACAAATCAATACTACAACACCTATGTGATGGATTGTGTTTATAAGCTGAGATGGCAGAGCTTGGTCAAACAATCTTCTTGAAAAGAAGATTGATCAAGAAAGACCATATGCGCCAGCCTGGAATTATCTTCTTTAAAAAAAGAAGATTAATCAAGAAAACCAGATTTTCCGGTTAGCTGGTTCCCTTTCGGGGGAGCGGGAGTTCAAATCTCCCTCTCAGCGCTTAGTATTTTTCCGCCTCGTCGATAAGCATGTTAGGAATGTTGCCCTTCAGCACGCCGTAGCGCAGCCGACATTTTTTACATGTTAATTTGTTCTTCTTCTTGTCGTAATTCAGATCGCCCTTACACTTCGGGCACGCCAGAATGTCAAGAAGTTCTTTCTTTATCATGAACATACTTGAAAGAAAAAGGATTAATAATAATCCTAGTGCACAAGATGAACAAACGCTCTTTCTATTTTTGTTGGTTCGCTTGGGTCGCTGTTACGCCCGAAATGCCAGCAAGATCAATGCTATCTCTGAATGGGAAGAAAGCGTCAGAAGCCATAACAGTGCCCTTTGAGCTTGCGCCTTTGCACTTTGTATTTGCATAATATATCGCAAGGCGTGCCGAATCTATCCTGCTTCTCTGTCCTGCTCCTATGCCGACTGTTCTGTAGGGCGTTCCAAGTATTATTGAATTGGAAGGCGTGAAGCCCGTGACTGCCCAGTTAAACAATGCTGCCTGAAGCTCGTCTGCTGTCGGTTGTCTTTTTGATACGGTTCTGAGATTTTCCGGGGAATCTATTTTGCTTTCATATCTCTTTTGTACAAGAAGTCCGCCATCCAATTTTATATACTGATAATTATTGTCAACCAATTCTGTGTCCAAGCTTGGAACTCTGACCACACGAACATCTTTCTTCTTTTGTAAAGCTTCTAACGCATCGTCTGTATAGCCTGGCGCAATAACGCACTCAAAGAATCTTGTTGTCATGAGTTTTGCTGTTTCTTCGTCTACCGTGTCGCTAAAAGCCACAATTCCGCCGAATGCTGACAAGCTGTCCGCGTCCCACGCGTCGTTATACGCCTTGATTACGCTGTCAGCCCTTGCGGTTCCGCTTGGCCCATCGTGTTTTGACACAGAAGCAGTCGTGTACTCGGGAAAAAGTTTCTTTATTCTTTTCACGATCTTAAGGCTTGCGTTTAAATCAAGTACATTTATGAATCCAAGCTTTTTCTCCGGGTTTTCCTGAAGAATTTCATACTCGGCAATTCCCGGGCCTGTTGCTCCGATTTCTTTATAGAGCGCAGCAGGCATTCCAGGGTTTTCGCCGTATTTCATAGGCTTTATCTTTTCAAACAGTGTATTATCAATTGTAATCTGCTGCGGGAAGCCCTCTGGAAAAGCGTCGCGGTACTGATTTTTTTCGGCACCCATCTCAATCATCTTCTTGAAAAATCTTATTTTTGTTTGCCAAGATAAAATTCACGGGCTTCTTCTTTTTTTAATGAGTTTCCGTATCTGTATATTTCCATGTCATAATCTAATACGGCACCCCATGCAGCTCGTGATAATTCAAATCTCGTATCAAACGTTACTCCACCATGGGTGTCCAGTTCTGCGATCAATCTATTGTAGTCTGTGGGATCAGTAACAATTGCTACAGTAGGATACGACTTTGCAGCCGCCCTTACCATGTTGGGGCCACCTATGTCAATCCCATGCATCCTTATTTGCTCGATGCTCTTGCCTTCTTCAATCATTTTTCTAAGGGGATAGAAATTGACGACAACAAGATTTATCGGCAATATACCATTTTTCTCCATGTATTGTCTCTGATCAGCAACGTCTGCATCAAGAAGTATTCCGCCAGCAACTAAGGGGTGAATAGTTTTTAAGAGTCCGTCAGGGCTCTCCGGAAATCCTGTATATTGTGATACATCTCTTACATCATACCCAAATTCCCTGAGTTTTGTTGCTGTCCCACCCGAAGAAAGGATATCCATTTCAGGATTATAATTCCTTAGTCCTTTTGCAAGAAAATCAAGGTCGGTTTTGTCAGAAACGCTTATCAGTGCCCTTTCAACACGTATCAAATCTTTCATGTTATTTCTTTCAATACAATCAATAAAAACCTATCTTCAATTCTTATCGTAATTTTTACGTTATTGAGAAATACTACGTCTTCGGATAAATCATGCGGTCAATAATTACCCTGTCCGTCTTCGCGGCGATGCCTTTTTTGCGGAGCATATCTTCCGCGTCCATATTGGCTTTTGCAAGAGCCACTAATTCGCCCTTCAGGGTAAGTATTGCTATCATATCGTTGGTAATTATTTCCTTGCTTATTTTTGATATGCCATTAGAATACAATGGCGAACCAGCAGCAATAGAGTAAACAGCCGAGTCCTTGATTATTATTTTTAGTAGATGTTCTACACCAGCCTCGACAGGCAGTATGTAATCGCGTATTTTTTTGTCACCGTTTTCTTTCCACTCGTGATACGCGTCAACAACGTCCTGTATGCGCGTGCACTTGTCTTCACCGAAGGCGCCAGCCTTTGTCCTTCTCAGTTCGGCCATGTTTGCCCCGCCTATCTGCTGCCCAATCTGATGACATATAACTCGCACATACGTTCCTGCTTCACATGCTATCCGAAACAAAACATCCCTTCCTATTTTGTCCAGTATCTGAAATGAGTAAACATTTCTTTCCCTCATACGCCTGGCAACAGCTGACCGCACAGGAGGTCTCTGCCTTATTTTTCCGACAAATTTGTCAACTGCTTTCCTGAGGTCGGCTTCGCCGACATCCTTGTGCAGACGCATGACACCGACATATTCCTTGTCCTGTTTCTGCAGGGCAGGCATCACCTTGCAAGCATTCTCCAGGCATATTGGCAGAACACCCGACACCGCAGGGTCGAGCGTGCCTGCATGGCCTGTTTTATTCAAGTTTAGTATTTTTTTGACTGTTGCTGTCACGTCCCTGCTTGTCGGGCCGGGCCACTTGTCAAGGATTATTACACCGTTCTTCAGCAAATCTTCTACGCTCCGCGATCCGGGATACTGACCATAGCCCCCTGGCAGGTCTTCACTTCTTACAAGAAAGTCCATGAGATAAAATTAGCAAGAAAGGGATTAAAGATCTAATATCCGTTCTTTTTCAAGAGTTCGCCTATAAACTTTTTTCTCTCTTCTTCACTGTCGGTGGCTGCCTCTACTATATGTCTTGCTTGAATAAGCTTAAACTGAGTACGTCCATAATCCAGGAATTTTTTGTATGTCTCCCTTTCGTTCTTAGGGAAAAACGGCAATGCTTCATCCAGCATTTCACATATTTGTAAAAAATTTCGTGACGTATTTCCATTCAAAACGTCTCTAACACGCTCTGCATAAAGTCCTAAAATACCTTCCTTATACTCACTCAGTTTAGATTCGTTGAATTTCCCCATAGAAAAAATATATCAAAAGTCTTTTTAAATTCGTTTTCTTTCACACGTAAATTTTGAGCAATTTTCTTATCAATATGACCAACGGTATGGATGCGAGTATGTACCAGCCCAGCCAGCCCAGCGTATTGCCGACAAAGGGCAGGGATACCGGCAGCATGGCAGCAATCCTTACAAAGTGAACGTTGTCGTTATTTGTGCTGATTGAAAATATTTTGCTGTCTATATTTTGCAGGCATGTGGACTTGCACGCCATGCCGTTTATCTGCAGCTCGTCGCCTGTTCTTTGAACGGTATAATTAGCATTTCCCATATTTACTATGCCTGTATTGTTCACCAGCTTTGTGCTGTAATCAGGATAGGACGCGTTAAGGAAAGGCAGCAGTATTA
>JAPLUZ010000013.1 GCA_026397375.1 Candidatus Aenigmatarchaeota archaeon
CACCGTTGTATTTCAGCGTTTCTGCAGTATCTTTTCCTGTATATTGTCCGCAACCAGCTGCATCAACGTGCTGGCCGTATACAGGAACTCGCACAGCTTTTGCTATCCTGTAAATGTCTGCGTTCTGCACAGCAAGAATTACGCCTTTTTTCGCTAATTTCTTTGCTAGCAGCTCTGCTGCTTTTCCTGACCCGCTTTTGTACGTTTTAAAGTTGACAACAACGCTACGCTTTATTATATGAGCCAAACTCCCTCACCTTCTTTTTCACGACTTTTTTCACAGACTCCATAGCTGGCTTCAGCATTTCCCTTGGATCATAGACTTCAGGGTTTTTCTTTATGAATTCCCTGACTGATTTCGTGAAAGCAACCCTTAGGTCTGTGTCAATGTTTATCTTCGCGACGCCGAGGCGGATGCATTTCTTTATGTCTGCTGGCGCGACATCAGACCCTCCATGCAGAACAAGCGGCACATCAACGCGCTCGCTTATCTCCTTCAGAATATCAAAGCGCAGCCGGAAGCCGTGTTTTTTCATTCCCTCACTAATGTCTTTTTTGCTTAATCCATGTTTTGTGCCTATCGCTACTGCTAAACTGTCTATTCCTGTTTTCTTCACAAACAGCTCCGCTGCATTTGGGTCTGTGTAGAAATTCTTTGCAGATTTTATGTTATCTTCTTTTCCCAATATTACACCCAGCTCTCCTTCCACTGTTCTGCCTTTAGCCAAAGAAACGACTTTCTTCATGGTTGCAACATTTTTATCAAAGGGCAAATGCGAACCGTCAAACATGATAGAAGTATAACCATGGGCTATGCAAGCCTTTACTGTGTCCAGCTGCTGTCCGTGATCAAGGTGCAGAACAACCGGTATGCCCTGCAAAGCAGCTATCTTTGCCATGCTTGCAAGATATTCAATGCCCGCGTATCTGATAGCACCTTCTGTTGTCTGTATTATTACAGGCGACCTCTCCTCGACACAAGCAGAAATAACAGCCTTTAGCATCTCAAGATTGTTTATGTCAAAAGCACCGACTGCGTATTTGCCTTTTGCTTTTTTCAGGATGTTTCCGTTAACGAGCATATTATAACATTTTCTGGCGGTATTATAAATAGGTTAATGAGTTTTTGGTGCTTGCATCAGTGCCTGAAGAGATTCACATTTTTTCGAAGATTTCTTCCATCCTGTCGACAAATTCACGTGCGTCGGATTTTGTTTTTTCTGCGATCTCTTTTGTAGTCTTCTTTGTTACGGAATACTGGGCTATTTCTCTTCTATCTCTTACATCCCGCAGCATTTCTATTTCCTCTTTTCTCACTCTGACATACATTGCATAGTACGCAGTAACGACGATCCATTCTTCAGTGCTATGATTTTTTGGAATTGCAAGGATATCTTTGTGACTCTCGGCTTTGCTCAATATTTCCATTGTTATGAGGTTGGATATTGCTTTCTTGATGTACGATCCTGCAAGGCTCTTTATAGTATTATCCCTTATCAATTGTTCCCTTTTGATGAATTTTTCAATCATTCCTATAAACCTCTTTGAAGAAGTTGTCCAGCCCGTCAAGAACTATTCCATATTCTATTAAATCTTCCCAGAATTCAGGATTATCCTTCTTTATATTCTTGAAATCGTCAGGCTTAACAACGACCGCATGAATATTCATGTTATATTTTGTTCTGAAGGTCTGTACTATTCTTCCCACGTTTCTGTTGCCGGCAACACACAGAATATCTATATCGCTGCCTTTGGCCTGCGTACCTTTGGCGTAAGAGCCAAATACTATAGCAGGACCTTCAGGATTGACTTCAATCAAGAACTCGTACAATCTATTATGAACAAGAAGATGATCTTTTTTAAATTTTGACCTTCTTTTATTGACAAAATATACAAAAATCATATAGGTCATTGTATACTCTGGTTTGTCTTTCACAAATTCGTAAACATTAGTCCCGCCAATTTTCTTTTCTTTTATATACTTTTTTTCTACAAGATCCCTGAGCAGTCTGAAAGCCGTCTCGTGAGAAACTCCGGATTTTATCTCTATCTCTCTTGTGGTCATTTCTCCTAATTTCGGAAAAAAGCAGGTCAATATATTAATCTCGCTCTGGATCAACATGTTGTTTCACCAACTATATAGTTGGAATAACAACTATTTAAGGAAGACGTTAGTGGCATTTACTTTACAGATCACCGATTTCTCGTATTTGTAAGAATCTTGACAAAACAGGTAATCCATTGCACGTTTCCAGCAAACTTTATTAGCAACAAAGCCCTATTGTTTTCTATGAAGACATTACAAGAGCCGCGGTTGACTTACAAAGATCTTATCCAGCAGCACCTGCGCATTCTCAGGAATCTTCAGTATAAATCAGGCCTTTTCGCAGCGGCGCGCAAGAACGTGGGCACAGGCTACGACAAGTCATGGATGCGTGATAACTTTTACGAGTGCATCGCCTTTGAGACAATAGGTGACTGGGATACAGTTGAAAAGACGTATGAGGCAATATTGAAAATCTTTCTGAAGCACGAGGAGAAGATAGACTGGGCAGTAAGGCATAAACCTGTTCACGCTTACCAGTATATTCACGCCCGGTTCCATCCGGAAACATTTGACGAGTACTGGGAAGAGTGGGGCAACAAGCAGCACGACAGCATCGGCGCTATTTTGTTCCGCATAGGTGAACTGGAGCACCACCACAAAAAAATAATACTGAAGGACGAATCCCACGTCCGGATTGTCAACAAGCTTGTCAAATATCTGGAAAGCGTGGAATACTGGCACGACAAGGATAGTGGAATGTGGGAAGAAGGCGAGGAAGTTCATGCAAGCAGCGTCGGCGCATGCGTTGCCGGTCTAAAGTCCATAAGTCGTTTGCCGCAGATAGAAGTCCCGCATTATCTGATAAAAAGAGGAGAAGAAACCCTGGAAAAGCTTTTGCCTCGCGAGTCTGAGACAAAGTTTGTCGACCTTGCATTGCTGTCGCTAATCTGGCCTTACAACGTCGTGACGCCCAAGCAAAGAAATTACATACTCAGGAACGTCGAATACCTTTTGCTCAGGAAGAGGGGTGTTATCCGTTACAAAAACGACCACTATTATAACAAAAATCCTGATAAGTATAGCGAGGAAGCTGAGTGGACATTCGGCCTGAGCTGGCTTGCTATCATTCACGAAAAACTGGGCCAGATGAAGAGAGCCGAAAGGTTTGTAAATAAAATGATAGAAGCAGACACACCAAGAGGCGTGCCTGAATTGTATTTCTCTAATTCCAGAAAGTACAATGAGAACATTCCGCTTGGCTGGTCCGAGTCTTTGTTCATCGTCGCTTTGCACGACCTGAACGAGAAGTTCATGAAAGGAAAATAGTTAATCTTCTTCGTTGAGAAATCAAAGATTTCTAGCGACTCAAGAAAGCTTCGTTTTCTTCGAGTTTTCAAAAAAGAATATTAATCACATGGCAAATTATTCAATTTGCCTGTGTAGGTGAATCGAAATTCACCATACAAGAAAAATTATTGTGTTAAAGGATATTATTTGAAATCGCCTGCACGCTTTCTACTTACTTCTTCAGTATTCCAGCGTGTTTCTTCAGTAGGTCAAATGCATCGTCCAGCGACATTGGCATGACCTTTGTCGAAGCCGTTATCTCCATGAAACCAGAGTCACGCACGTAGCGCGGCACAACCTGGACGTGAAAGTGATTGATGGATCCGCCGACAGCTTCGCCGCCGATGTTCATGCCTATGTTGAACCCGACAGGCGAGAAGGTCTTTTTTACCATGATAACCGACTTTCTTATGAGATTGAACAGGTGGCTGTATTCCCTTTCTGTCAGGTCTTCTATATTTCTGACATGCCTTACAGGCACGACCTGCACATGGCCTACATTGTATGGAAAGGCGTTCATGATTACCATCATGCTTTTGTCCTCGTAGAGAACTTTTTTTATGACGCCTTTCTTGTTTTTTGCCACGCCACACAAGATGCAGCCTATGTATTTTTGCAGTGTCTTTTTGTTCTTCATATATTTCTTTCGGTTAGTCGCCCATATATAGTTAGTGTACATGCTTTTACTATTGGCAGACTGGTATATATTAAATTATCTGGACTGACAAGTAGGAAAAACAGGCAAAATGTAATCTTTATTAGTCGTATATGCACATAGGATATATCGTAGTGCGTGTGAATTACATGCAAAAATATAGTGATGGAAAAATGATATCCAAGTGCTTCGAGGAAGCAAAGAACGTTCTCAAGGAAAACGCAACAAAATTGGGCGTGATAGCCGGTCGCGAGTATTACAACGACGTCTGGGGCCGCGACGCTCTTGTGTCCTGCTTGGGCATGAGCGCTTCTGAAGACGACGAGCTTGTCAAGATCTCGGAGAAAACAATAGAAAGCGTCGGAAAATTCCAGAAAGACAACGGCCAGATGCCTAACAAGTTCTCACCCGACGGCAAAAAATTGTGCTTCGGCGAGGGCGGCTGTGTCGATACGTCGCTATGGTATCCTATTGCTGTTATGAATCATTACAGGAACACAAGAAAGGCGGCTTTCCTGAAGAAACACGTTGCGAAAGTCGAGAAGGCGATTGAATGGGCAGGGTGCCTTGACCTCAACAACGACACACTCCTAGAAATACACGAAGGCTCTGACTGGATGGACCTTCTCGTTCGATCCGGCCGCGTCCTGTATGACCAGGTTCTTTATTACAAAGCTCTTACAGCAGCTGACGAAATCCTGAGCATAACAGGAAAGACAAGAAAATACACGACGTTGGCGAAAAACGTAAGAAAAAATATCAACCTGTTCTTCTGGCCCCAGAAAGAGAATCTGGATGCTGTAAAGAAATTATACGGCTACAGCGGCGTTGACAAGGACTTCGAAGCTGTCCTGCAGTCCGGTGACAAGGGATATTATTATGCAGACGTCGGCTTCCGCAAGTATGACCCACGCTTTGATGTTTTTGCAAACCTTCTTTCTGTTGTATTTGACGTAGCCGATCACGAGAGGGCTATGCAGATCGTCAGCAGGGCGCAGAAGGAAAATGTACATGAGCCGTATCCTGTAAAAGTCCTGCACCCTCCTATAGACGCAGACTTCTTCCGGCCTTTCTACTTCCGCTCAACAGAGCTTCCACACCTGCAGCAGGCAGGCAACTATCATAACGGTGGAATATGGCCAATGGCAGGCGGATTCTACGTTATGGCGCTGAAGAAGATAGGCAGCGACTGGAAGCCC
>JAPLUZ010000019.1 GCA_026397375.1 Candidatus Aenigmatarchaeota archaeon
AAAAAATAACATCCGGCTTGAATATCAAGATTGCAATCAAGACGCTGGTCAGGGTGAAGAAGGTCGCACCGCCGACACTGGCAGCAGCATCTCTTCTTTCCATTTCACTGATTCTTCTGCGCTTTTTCCAGAACCTTACAACGCGCCATACGTTGATCGACACGAGAATCGCGATGACGATCAATGCAAATATTTCTAACGGGTTCAAGGAGTTCATAACGTTCTCTCTTTCAGTTTTTCATAATTAATTGCTGCAGTGGCGATCCTGTTTTCTTCGTCCTTTTCCCTTCTATAGCAAAGGATATCGAACAGAGTCCAAAGACCATAGGAAAACACTCCGCCCCATACAAGATAGGACAAGAGGATGATCTCCAAATAATTCCATGTCTCGCCGAAGAAAATTTTTTCAGGCACAAACGTGTCCATTAAGACGAAAGCAAAAATCATACCAACTAGGACAAGGAGAATTCTGGAGAGCCCCTTGAAATTGTCGCCGAACATGAACACGGCAATGGTGATGACTGCCGCAATTGTGATAAGTGTTTGCATGACATCCTCCATTGATTGTTTTAGTGAATTGAGAAAATTTTGGGTCCTGCTGCGCTGCGCGCATCCGTTTCGTCACAGTCATCGATTGAAGCATGGCTTTCCCATCTCACACAGGACCCGGTTAGCTCCAGCACCCGCCGCTAGGCAAATGCTGGCTGGCATGATTTTAATGTCAGACAGTCATGCCACCGCCCGTATCGCATTTATTTTACGTCACACGAACCTCCTTTATGATTGTTGCACATTTTTTTTAGAATAAAAATCAAAGGGCTCCTAAAGGCGCTTTGGGTAAATGAACCCGTTCGTCTTTTTTGCACTCGCAGGGTTTATGACAACCGGTCCCGTTCCCCAGCTAACCAAGTTGCCCGTCCTGTTCGTGTGTCGGAGCCCAGATCACTGCCAGCACAACAGGGTTATGGGCCCTGAGTGCGTCAGAGGTTCCCTCTCTAGGCAGGATCCTGTGATCACTGAAATTTTTGGGGCTTGAAATATCTTCGCGCAGCTGCAGCCACGACTGAATCTGAATCGCTCATCTTCACAATCCTTTCAACTGTTGCAGCGTCTTTCAGAGTCAGGTCAACTTGTTCGAGAAGACCAAATCTTCGCGTCGTTTCCAGTCTATCTTCAAAGATTCTAACAACAGCTACGACCCTTCCGTCCTTGAACCAGATATTATCCCCTTGCTCGATGGTCTTCATGTCTTCCAGAATATTCTGCGCATGAAGGGTGTCTAGCGCTACCAATTTTTGTTTCTCCTGATGGTCTGCTGTTGGTGTAGAAAGTATTATCACCAGAATTACAGCCAGCCCCAGGATTATCGCCCAAAGTATTTTATTTTGCATAACGCACCTCATTGTTTGTTGTGGTCAATTATTTTTTACAACCTAGCGAGTGCAGATACCGTTAGGCTCTGCACTCAGTTTGCACGTACAAAACGTGCTGATAGTCATTCGTTGCAGATCTCACATCCTCTTGCCTTCCAATGACCATGCGGACAGTAGCCTTCGGCGTCAACGGCCCTAGCTTGTTCGGGGCGGCACTGATAACAACCACGTCCTTGATAATGTCCATGGGCACAATAGGTTTCTGCATTGACGCGACGGGATTGTTTAGGTCTACAAGTCCAACAACCGCGTCCTTGATAATGTCCATGAGGGCAGGTTCCCATTTGTTTCTCCTTCTATTTGTGATTGGTTAAATTATATTTTCTATAAGTTTACAACCTAGCGGATGCAGATCGTCGAAAGAGATCTGCACCCAATGGACGTATCGTCCGCAGCCCTTAGGCATGCTGTTTGTTAGTCACTAGGATTGTCACGCAACTGCCAGTTCTTCAAACTGGTGTATTCGTATGATCGTTCCGATCGTATGTGTTGTGAGAAAAACACTCACAAACCCCGCGAGCAGGCAAAGCAAAAAAACAACCAGGGATCCTGCCGCCACTGGGTTTGCCGTTACCCGATGTTTCCGGCATTGTGTTTTGGCTAACCATTTTTCCCTTTTCGGAATAATGGCAGCGGGGCTTGCAAGCATGAAAAAATCGAACGTTTCCTAAGCGTCCGGCGAAGTAGGGTTGACTTGGATAAATATCATGATTGGTACAAACAGACCCAGGGGTTTATCGTCTATATTCCGAGACGATTGTGTGCCCGGGTTGTGTTCGATGATTTGATGATGTTTCAGATGCTAGTCCAGAGCGGGACTCAGGTCATCTGAAAGCTGGCGTCGACGTTGCCGTTCATCGTCATCGAATTCGCTGTGATCGTGTGCGCTGCGCCCATATTCGTCAGGTTATTGGACATTGTAAAGCGTGCAGAGTAAAGACTAAGCTGTCGCATAATATCAGCTCCGCGTTTTGAATGACAGAATAGTGGGACCTCTGAACGAAACAGCCACTCCAAAAACAGGCGGTGGGCGTGGCCTGTGCATGCATCCAACAAGAGATCGCCGTGAAACCGGTTGTTCCGATGGCAGGCTCGTGCGTACACCAGCAGGCCTGCCTTTCAAAATGTAGACAGACTCATAATATTCAAGCTTCTGTGCTACAAGGAGGAGTACCTTGACCAGGTTCATATTTCACCTTTTGTTAAAAAATGGAAGCCTGTTTTTCAGCTGCATAGGGGTACAACTATACCATTGAAAAAGTTCGGACAGGGCTCCCGATCAGGAATAGAGCCCTGCACCATAACAATGAAATGATGCGGGGCTTGTTCAAATCACTCTTGCTTTGATTCATCCCTTTGAAGATTCGCCTACAATGCATGCCCTATCTTTCTGGTTAAACATCAGTTAGTTAGTAATGTTCCGAAACAGTAGGATCCCGGATATGGCAGGATCCCGCAAACTGTCTGAAAAGCCCACGGCAAGGATTGCCCGGGCACGCGAGCTGGAAGAGTCTTCCGCTCGCGAGAAAGATGACCTTAATCAGTTGCATGGGAACTCCTTTGCAAACGTGTGATCAATCTCTGTTATAGAAAAGATCTCTGATGACCCTATCATTTTTCTTTTTCTTTCTATCAACAAGGGCTTTTACAGAAGGGTATTTGGAACTGATTTTCTGCAGCATCTGTTCGGAGACTGAGACCTCAGCAAAAGCATCCTTCACCTTTTGGGCAACTTCGTCATCGAGAAGGTTCCTGATGTTGCCCTTCATTACGCCGGTCCATATGAAGAGAAGGTCAATAAAGTACTTGTAATAGGCAGCCTGCTTCTTCTGCAGAAATTGCTTTGAAATAAATTTTCTGCCGTTTGAATTCACTTCCTTCTCGACCAGCAGCCAGATGGTATGCCAGAGGTAAAGCGCATTCATACGAATGTTAAGCGTCTCTGACATTCTTTTGCAAAAAATTGTTGTCTTCATAGCAGTCCCCTTTTTGATTGATATTGGTAAATTACGACATTCAGAACTTGTATCTGATTTCCACCCTGAACAGTGGTTTCATTTTCTCCACATGATAGTCCATCCCCAGCGCAAATTTGACCCTTTCATTTATTGAAGTCGAGTACTCACATCCCGGCAGATGGATCCAGTCCCCGAGAAAATCCATCACAAGATAGCTGGCTTTAAACCCACGCCAGCTCGCCGAAGCGTACGTGATCGAGGCCTGATATCTTACATCCCATTTAGGATATTCCAGCTCTCCTGTCTGCCACGCGTGCCAGTAGAACATCTCAATAAAGGCAAATCTGAAATCTATCCGTGGACCGAACCATGGAGTATTTCTGAACACGCCGCCGCTCGCATACAGTGTGAAGTAAGGCGTGTCGTAACCATACATAAAATACGCACGCTCGCTGTTTGCCTGCAGAGAGAACTTCCAGAAAGTCGTGTCCCTCATCTCCACGTAAACGTCCAGCCCGGACGTAAGCGCACCTTCTCCGCTGCTGACAACTATCTGCGACATTTTGAAGTCCTGACCAAAAGCCGCAGCTGTGAACATGAAAAATACAACGATGTTTTTCATTGGGCCCTCACAGGTTAGGCACGATTGTTCTGCACGCCATGCCGCCGAAGATGCAGACAAATTCAACAAGAAGAATTGGAATACATTTCAGAGAAACAGCCCGTTGAATCAAACGAACCATGATCTGGAAGATAAGACCAGTGAGCACGATAAACAAACCAGCCGACCACCAAAGCAGTGCATCGACTGATTCATGCCCCATTATGTCGCCCATGCTGACAAACAGCGCTGACAAAACATAGTAATACGCAAAGAACACACACGCAGCAACACCTGACAGCAGGATTGTGAATTCCGCGTCTTCATACAGGAAAAACGTGGCGGCAATCACCATCAATACAAATCCTGCAACGCCAGCAGCAATTGCGGGCCTGCCATCGACTTTGATCGTATCATTGATCATGGCAACATTGAAAACGAAAAGGCAGACAACAGCAGCCAGGAAGCTGAGAATAAGATTTTTCATTGTAGTGTCCTTTCAGGATATTTGGACATTTCCCACGGCCTCCAGATAGCATAGATCGTGACAAAAATCAGGCCGAACAGTGCGGCATATGCCCCGGCGTGGACAAACCCCTTATTGTCTGTTAGAAAGCCGAAAACCATTGCGACGGCCGCGACAACCAACAGCGCGACGCCCAAGATAAATGCAACCTTGCTTACGTTTTTCATGACAGTTCCCCTTAGAATTGAAATTAATGAACTTCGTCCTTTCTTGTCACCCTTCACGAAAAGCTTGCTGTAATATACGTCATGATAGCAACGATCGACAGAATCTCAGCCAGTTCCATAAAAAATACTTTCTTTGTCTTCGTGAAGTATTGCACGCCCACCAAGCAGATGTATGCTACAACAACACACGCTATCAGGTAAAGTAACAACCACAATGAAAATGAATTATTGGAAAAACAAATCAGTGCAGACACAACATAGTAAACAGAAAAGACGATGCACCCTAATGCCGCAGCAGTGCCCAGTACCAGAATATCGTCATTGTAATTGTTGACAAATCCTGTCACAATAGCTGTGACAAAAAAAGCAATCCACGCACACACAATCGGCGTGTAATGGTTGCCATTTCCAGACAATTGTGGAATAATGAAAATAGCCGTGCAGATGATGACGACGAAAAGAGCGAATAATACGTTTTTCATGACACCTCCCTATTGATTATTTCTTTGTTCATTCCATCGACGTACCTGACAAACATGTCCCTCATACGATGCCCTGCATAAAGAGCCATCAACGCAGTTGCGATAGTTATAATTAGAATTACAGAAGGACTTGTATGAAAATTTTCAAAGGAGTTGTCTGAGAGAAAAACTCCGAAAAAGAAAATGCCGAAAAATGTAAATCCTTGCACATAATTCGGGGCGTCTTTCATCTTTTTCCTTGTTTCTGCGTCGTTCCCTATGTATTGGGTCCGCTTCGCAGAAAAATTAAAAACCCGGTAAAGACAGTAAAGGCAGATACCAAGATCTAACTGACCAACCATTTTGCCCTTGGCCATAGTGTCGTACACGTACCGGAAATGATCCAGCACAGCATTAACTATGTTCAAAAGGTCTTCCACGGCATCCTCCGTCAGAAGTTAATTTTTGATTTACTTTGCTGGGCCGACA
>JAPLUZ010000035.1 GCA_026397375.1 Candidatus Aenigmatarchaeota archaeon
CAAAACCGCTAACGGAACACGATCCAATTCCAATCTCCGTACATGCTAGGTGTATGTTCTGCCCTATATGACCAGCTTCTATAAACGAATAAGTATATCCTTTGTGGCCGTATTTGACTTCTGACCTAGCAATGACCGATGTAAAGACTATTGTGGCAGCTGGGTTTTCAAGGTACGGCGATATTAGTTCGCGTCTAATGTCTCTAAGATCTTGCCTAAGCAGTAGCTCAAGCCCTTCCTTCTTTATATTGTAATGATACGCGCCGCCTTCCAGACCATCTACATTGTACGCCAGTAAATAGAGTTCAACAGGAAATCTTGCGCCACCCGATGGATATGTCCTTCTTTCGGGATCCCTCGACGGGTCGACTATTCTGCACGACCTCAAAACCTTTGATAGTTCTTTTAATTTCACAGGTTCGTCGGAAAATAGCCTTGACGATTCACGCATTTCTAGTAATGTTTCAAACTGGCTATCATTGTAATCTATTTCAGGTAGAACAATATATGGAAGTCGAGGATATTCTTTGTAAAATACCTTTGTATAAGTAATTGGTACGGGCCCTTCTGGATCGTCTGTTACTTTTTTCAGCTTAACTTTATTGTGGAATCTTTTCGTTTCGTGCAACATATTAGGTCAACGGGTGCGGTTTTAATTGTGGATCATCAGGAATATCTCCACAATGAACACTGTGCAATGCTTTTGCTTTTTCGTCAAGGTACAAAGGGTGCGCCTCTGGAATTATAACTTTTAGGGTTTCGGCGCCACTCCTCTTGACTTCGGGTAATGTCATATCAACAACAAAAACATTGTAGTCCCTGGATTTCATACCACTAAGGATTTTTTTGACTGACGTTCTTTTTTCTTTCAATGCTTTGTAATCAACAGTAGGGCCATCTTTTAGCCAGAAATCAAGATAACTTATGCGTTCTGTAGGATACCAGTAATAAAATCTTTTTTTGAGTGATATTATCTCATCTTCTTTTGGAAATCCATTAGGTGATTCTTCATCTTTCATTAATCTGGCGTGTGCCCGGCAATGAACAGACTCAAGTATGGAATGTTTTATTGCACTTGTATAGTCAAAACCGCTTCCGGATCCGACATTAACAGCCGGTCCTATCCCTGTCCTGTCAATAGTTATAGTCAACGCGGTTGGCACATTAAAATCTGTTGTAGCATCAAATGAATAAACTTCAAGGTGGTACCTGCCAAAGTAATCTACCAATCCTTTTACTTCTCCGTCAAGATTAGCAATTCTTTTGAGCCGTCTTTTCGAAAGATACGAGGATGTACACGCATCTCGTTCTATGACTTCTAGAAGACCCCTGCCTAAAGCCTGGCCTGTATTTATCAAGCCCAGTGCCGCACCTGTACTCATTGTTTCTCTTCTTATAGAAAATTCATCATTAAAATCAGACGATAAGAAAACTGTCTGGGCTGGTATTAGAACTTCTTTTCCTCTCAAAACATCTATGCCGCTTACCCATCTATATTTTTCCTGTCTAATCCTTTCTAGTGTAGCTTTCTTGCTTTCATCCTGTTCTTCAGAATAGCAATAAAAAATAGTCGGATCTACAAAGTTGTCATTTGGCTCGAAATAAGAAAGGAAAAACTGTTCGTTCTGGGCATTTGAAAGACAAAGGCGTTCTAGAAATTCTCCAACTGATTTTATTTTTGCCTTTGAACTGATTGGGTCATACCCCTGGCCGAATACATCATTTGTATCATATTTCGTAGAACAAGCTTCATTTGGAAAACAAAGATAACCGTGTATCTTGGGTTCATCTGTATAAAACACCATTTGCTGCGATTCTTCAGATAGGCCTGTAGATAAAAGAGAATCTATATTCTTATGAATCATGAGGAAATGATGTCAGATATCTTTTAGTTCTTATTGTATGAGCCTCTGCTACCACTGGCACTGCCACTACTTGAGTTGCTACTGCCACTGGAAGAACTAGATTGCCCGCCAGAACTGTATGCCATTCCTATATTGTATTCTTTTTGCAATGCATACGATACATTTTCTATCTCAGAACTTTTTTCTAATAACTTTTTCCTGAACTTCTGAAATTCAATTCCAATATTCATAATATATCACTCTATAAATATTGTAAGTAAAGTATAAAAATACGATCATTTTCCGTAATAATCAATCAGGTGCCTTATCGATCTCACCGCGTTCTCAGGATAAGTATACGTCGGCACGTTGTTGCTTTCCACGTTTTTTTTCAGGACTTCTGTGAACTCGCCGCCCGCTGAGACGACGATGATAGGCTTTTCATGCATGTTATTCGCTTCGATTATAACATCAACTATGTCTGTTGTGACTAATGGCGTCTGGTAGAGGACAATAAGCAAAATAATATCAACACTTTTATCAGCCAGGCCCAGGTTCAGCGCAACCTTGTAGCCTTCTGTGTTCGCGTCGCCCAGCAGGTCGATTGGATTCTCAGGCGCCACCCTTGGCATCAGCGTCTTTATTTTTCCCTTTGTGTCCCGGGAAAACTCTGCAAGCCTTATGCCCGCCTTGATTATGGCGTCTGTGCTCAGTATGCCGTAGCCGCCGCCGTTTGTTATCACAAGAATGCGGTCGCCCTTCGGCTTTATTGTCTTCTCCAGTATCTTTGCAGCCTCAAACATCTCCTCTAATGAGAAGACTTCTATCACGCCTGTTTGTTTGAATTTTCCTGCATAATCCTCATATGAGCCCGCCAGGGCTCCTGTGTGCGACATGGTGGCTTTGCTGCCCTCTTCTGTTTTGCCGCCCTTCAGAACTATTATCGGCTTCTTCTTTGAGACCCTGTTTGCAACGTCAAGAAACTTTTTACCATCCTTCACACCTTCGATGTACATGCAGATGACCTTTGTTTTCTCGTCTGACCCAAAGTATTCTAAGATGTCCGACTCGTCGATATTCATCGCATTGCCGTAACTGCAGAATTTGGAAAAGCCGTAGCCTTCGTCTGTGGCCAGGTCAAGAATAGACGAACCTACTGCGCCTGACTGGCAGATAAATGAAATATTGCCTTCCTGCGGCCGCTGCAGCCTGTATCTTGGCAGAAACAATGAGTCCAGCTTTGTGTAAGCGTCAAATGTGCCCAGGCAGTTCGGCCCGATGCATCTTATTTTATTTCTTTTCAGAGCCTGCTCCAATTTTTTGTCTAGTTCCATGTCGCCGACTTCCTTGAAGCCGGATGTAATAATTATCACGTCGCTTATCTTCTTTTTGCCGCACTCGTTCACAACCTTCTCGACAACATCCGCGGGAACAGCTATTATGGCCAGGTCTATCCTTTCTTTTATGTTCAGTATGGACTTGTACGCCTTGTGATTCAGGATGTCCTCTGCGTTCGGATTCACAACAAATATCTTGCCCTTGTATCCGCCGTCTATGAAGTTCCTGAATATGACGTGGCCGACCTTCCTAGGATCACGGGACACGCCTACGATTGCTATGTTTTTTGCCGAGAAGAAATTATCAAGATTCATGCTTATCTGCTCTGTAATTGTAGCGTAATACAATATAAAGATTGGTACATTCGTAAAAAGTATTTTAATAGATCTTGGTATATCTTTGGCTATGCCTTGTACAATAGTATATTCCGTAAGCGGGTCCCTGAGGTACAAATTCTGCGAAGGTACTATGGAAACCGTCATAAAGCCAGGCGGCGATTACGATTTTCTAAAGAGCTGCTGGTCTGCTTCTGTCCTATTTTGCGGTGAAAAGGCTCTGAGAGCCAAGCAGTGGCTTGACGTTCCCGAGCATAAGTCAAAACCTATTACTGATCTCCAGAAATATCTTGAAGGCATGAAATAAATCTATAAAAGCCGCAGCAACACAAATACATTACGATAATCATGAAGATACTGACAGAAGAAAAAGCAGAAAAGCTCATAGCAAAGCACGTGCCTGTGGCAAAAAGCATTTTGACAAAGAATTTTGTTCATGCTGATAAAGCTGCTAACAAATTCAAATATCCTGTTGTTCTCAAATTAATTTCGCCGAAGGCAGTTCATAAAACAGAAGTCAACGGCATAAGATTTCCAAAAAATGTCGACGAGCTGAAAAAAGAATATGCTGATTTGCAGAAGATAGCAAAAACAAAGAAGCTCCCGCTCACTGGCATACTTGTCCAGGAGATGATAAGGGGCGAGGAAGTCATACTCGGCATAAAGAAGGACCCGACCTTTGGCCACGTCCTGCTCTTCGGCATAGGCGGCAAGTATGCAGAGTTATTAAAGGACGTCTCATTCCGCGCCTGCCCCATAACTGAAAAGGACGCCCAAGCCATGATAGACGAGCTGAAGATGAAGAAGATTTTATATGGTTTCCGCGGAAGCAAGTCTGTAAATCTGAGATTGCTGAAGAAAATCATGATATCCGTGTCCAAAATACCTGTTAAGCACAAAAACATAGAAGAAATGGACATCAATCCTTTCATAATAAATAGCAAGACAGGCAAAGCGGTTGACGCCCGCATAGTGATGAAGAATTAAGGAAAGCCTCGCAATCTCAGTGTTCTTGTGTCACTTGTGTAGTTAATTTTGGCATTCTTGTTTCCCATCGAGGATATCCATTTTTTACTATTCTATAAACATCTCCTTCGTCGTATACTGCTACATCATCCGAGTAGTTATAAGTTGTGCCGTTTACTGTTAATTTGCCAGATGCAATACAAACGGGTTTCTTTTCAGGTTGTCTTTCTTCTGGTCTCTCAGTATCGTGCGGGGAAAATTCTTCTTCATCACGAATACGTCTTCTTTGTATATGCTCTATTTCGCGATGCAATATTTCGTCATTTATAAGATCTCTCATGCCACCTATTTCACTTTCAAGTCTTTTCATGTATTGCATTACTTCACTGTCTTTTGAAGATTTTACGCCTCTGATTTCATCTCTCACACCATTCATTTTATTTTCAAGTTTTTTCAGATGCTGCATCGTTTCGCTGTCTCTTGAAGATTTTATGTCTCTGATCTCTCCATCGATCTTTGCCATATGCTCTGATAAAACAGACCAGTATTGATTGTTCTTTTCACTCTCACGTGAGAGTAATCTTCTCATGACTTCATCAAGGGACGTGCTAGAGTTGGCTATATCAAGTTCTCTTTTCAAATCGTCTATAGTGCTCGTAAGTCTGTGCTCTTTTTTCTCGAAATCTTCTCTTAATGTTGTTTTTTCTCTGTTTGCACTGCCTCTTAACTCCTGCTCCCTTCTTTGATAATTCTCTTCCAGACCGTTTTTTTCAGCGGCGTGCTTCAATTCCATTTTCTTGATTCTTGATTCGTGCACTTGAAAATCATCCGCCTTATAAACAAGAGTAGCTGACCCAAACATTTCATCCACAGAATGACCAGTTACCCTGCCTTTCATTACATAGACATTTCCAGCTTCGTCTTGACAAATACTTACGTCCATACCTGTGAAATATTTGCCTTTGATTATTTCATGCGCCTGTTCAGAAGGAGCCCCGTTGTCTTTTCCTGTATGAGTCAGACCAGAACCGGTTTTTATAGCCTGTTTATATGCGTCATTAAGTTCTTCTGTGGGATGATTATAACTGACGTGGGTTAACGACATAGCCCTTTTCCTTGCAGATTCTAAGTCTTCATTTTGCCTTAACTTTCCTTCGATACGGTATCTGTCTCCGTCGGCGTCTTCGAAAAGGGTTACATTCATACCTGCATAGTATTTTATGTTACGCGGAATGGTCATGCATCATCTAATATTGATTAAAAATAACGATTTAAGCGTTATTCGTTTAATAAACTTTGCTCAAGGAAAGTGTCAGAACTTACAGCAAGAATCGGGATGAAATAGATCAGAAAGCAAAACCTAGTCTGAATAGCGGCGATGAATTTTCAATGGCTTTTTTAGTTTTGAAACTCAATACGACAGGAGCTATATAGACCACTTCTCCCCTGTGTTTTTCTCTTACACCTATGG